>NZ_FNGR01000013.1:0-196723 GCF_900103045.1 Ensifer sp. YR511 | reverse complement strand
CCATTGCTCATGCTCATCATCCAGATGAGCGACGTGTTCAAAACAAAACGAGTTGGCTCGACCAACTCACCAGCTTCTCATCCGGTTTGCGTCCGCTAGACGCAAATCTTGCGCTTTGCCGACCTGGTGGTTCTGGCGGGGTGGCTGCACCCGTTCCCATTCCGAACACGGCCGTGAAACGCCCCAGCGCCGATGGTACTTCGTCTTAAGACGCGGGAGAGTAGGTCGCTGCCAGGTCTGCAAAGCGCAAGATAAAATCCGGAAAACAAAGATCACCTTCTCTTCATGCCTCGGCCCAGCCGAAACACGGGCCGCCCTCAAGCGGCCCTTTTGTTTTGCTAGACCGAAGTCATCAGTGCGTCCCTTACACGAGACAAATCGCTTCGCAATTTGCTCGGCACAGACCATAAATCCCTTCGGGATTTACGTTACCGCGATAAATCCCATCGGGATTTACGCTTGGCGCGGGGTGGAGCAGCCCGGTAGCTCGTCAGGCTCATAACCTGAAGGCCGCAGGTTCAAATCCTGCCCCCGCAACCAAATCAAAAAAAGCCCGCCTGGAGAAATCCAGCGGGCTTTTTGACGTTTAAACGGCGCACACAGGGGCGACCCTCATCGGGTGGAGAGGGGCGGCGGCGGTGGCGGCGTCGTCGAGCCCGGACCCAGAGAGCGCTGGACCATGACGCTATCGGCCCAGCGCCCGTAACGATAAGCGACACCCGCGACATGCCATCACAATCTCCATGATCGCAGCCACGCCTGTTTCGTGGTCAAGCCCGTCCCTCAACGCACTCTCGCCCGACGCCTGCCGTCGTCGGTCCACGTGGCCTTTCCACGGGATCGAGCCATCTCCTCGACTTCCGCCGCAATCTTCGCGCGGAAAGACGGAACCGAGTGATCCTTTTAGTTGCTAAATTTCTTTATTTGCTTTTTCAAATAGCCGCCCCTCGTCATGCTGGCGCCTGGGGCTTGAACCCGAATTCAGCGCGACAGAATTTGATGAAGCACATCACCATTCCCACCGACAGTTTCCTGGACGGCAACCGGTTTCGCGTCGTCACCCTGCGGCTGGCACTGATCTACGCGGCGGCCGAATTCCTGATCAGCAGTCCCATCTGGCTCACGATCGGGGACAATCCGCTGAAACCCCTTCTCGGCAAGCTGGCGCTCGAAGCGGTCTTTGTCCTCGTCGCCATCCTCCTGGCGCAGCTTCTCAGCCGGATGCGGCGGCAGAGCTATGGCCGACAAATCGCGGCATGTCTGTTGTTGTCGCTGGTCAGCTCGCTCGGCATGTCGCTGCTGGACGCCTATCTCTACAGCCTGATCATGTTGCCCGTGGTCGTACCGTTCAACATCATGGATTACGCCTATGCGGTCTGCTATCGCATGTCGATCTTCTTCGGCTGGTCATTTCTCTTCGTCGCGTTGCTCAATCACATGGACGTGCGCGACCGCGACCTGAAGCTGATCGCCTCACGCGAAGAGGCGCTCGCGGCGCAAATGCGCGCCCTGCAGTACCAGATCAACCCGCATTTCCTTTTCAACACGCTTAATTCCATCACCGGGCTTGTCGAGGAGGGGGCCTCCGAGCGGGCTGAACGGATGATCATGTCGCTTTCGGGCTTCCTGCGCTCGACGCTGCAGCTCGACCCCATGCGTGAGCTCAGGCTTGCCGACGAGATGGCGCTGCAGAAGGAATATCTCGAGATCGAAAAGGAGCGGTTTTCGGACCGGATGAGCGTTCGGATCGACATTCCCGGCGAACTCGAGGATGCGAAAGTTCCAAGTCTCATCCTGCAGCCTTTGGTCGAGAACGCGGTCAAACACGGCGTCGGTCGTTCCAGCAGCACAGTCGAAATCCTGATCCGCGCGGCAAGGCGCGGGGACAGGCTCAATCTGATCGTCGAAAACGATGTTGCCGCAGCGACTGCGGCGGGGATGACGCACGGGCTCGGCATCGGCCTTGCCAATGTGGCCCACCGCGTCAGGACCCATTTCCCGGAGGGAGCTTCGCTGACAGCAGGCCCGATCGAGCCGCGCAAATTCGGAGCCTCGCTCGATATGCCCTTGATACTTGTTTGAGGCAAAGGAAGAGGCTGGCGGACGGGCCGGCGAGGTTATTGTCTGACGCCGCCCGACCGGGCGGCGTTATCGTTCATGCCGATGGTAGCAATCCCCGTCAATCGTCGACGACGGACCACTTGTCGTCCGGATCGAAGCGGTCGATGAAGGGTACGATTGCTTCCGTGCTCGGCCCGAGGTCGCGCTCGTAGACGATGCCCTGCTGGTTGACGACGAAGGTCTTCACGCCCGTCTCCGCATAGGTGACCGGCCAGGCGATCAGCGCAAAGCCGCCGATCATGTTGCCGTTGATCACATAGTCGTAGCGACCGCCGGCAATGTTGTCGCCCTGCGAGGTCAGGATGCGGAAGCGGTAGCCGAAGTATCCTTCGCCAGCTTTTGCCTTTTCCAGGGCCGCTTCGCTGATCGAGTCTCCGACGGGGCTTTCGCCATCCCCCTGGTCGGCCGGCCAATAGAGACCGTCGGTCTGGCCGGGCGTGCTGATCAGCTTCTGGGCATATTCGAGCACGCCGTCGGAGTCGCGATCCTCAGAGGCGTATTCCTTCTGGGCATCGACATAGGCTTCGACCGTGTCGATCGCCTGCAACTCGTTCTCGCCGACGCGACGATTGACGATCTCTTCGAGTCCGACATAGGTATCGAAGGCCCATTTGCCGTCATCGCCCTTGGTGAGCGGGAAGGGCAAGGGCCAGAGCCGGTCGCCGATCTGAAGGATCTTGCGGCCCTCCAGATCGCGAACGACGACATTGCGGGCTGCCCCTTCGCGGATAAGAGCGAACGTATCCTTCACCCCTTCGCTGTCTTTCAGCTTCTCCGCATTCAGCCCCAAAAGTTTTGCGAGGCCGTCGAAATCATCCGCGGCCAGCCTGGCCTTGAATTCGCCGATGGCTTTGTCCGGATCGTCGAAGACCGGCGGGTCTTCTGCGGCGGCATAGGCATCCAGCCCACCCACCATCTGGTCCGCCGGCGGCTGATCGGCCGACGGTTGGTCTCCCGCAGGCTGATCGCCGGCAGCTTGATCGGCAGGCGGTTTGTCCTGCGAATAGGCGGAGCCGATCGGCGTCGCTACCAGAACCAGCGCCATCGCTGATCCCAGGAGAAGGGAATTGAAGAGCTTTGTCATGGTCGTTCTCCTGTGATCCGATCAACGTCTGCGGCCGCCGCCGCCGCGTCCGCCACCGCCACGGTGCATCGGCGGCCGGCCGCCACCACGGCTCATCTGTGGCCGCCCACCGCCGCGATGACCACCGCCAAGGCTTTGCCCGCCGCGGCGTGACGAAGCGACCTCACGCCGTCCGGAATTGACATTGCCAAGGCCCGATGGCTTCTTCGGCCGGTTCTGCGCCTTTGCCGCCATCTTCTTCTTGCCACCGCTGCGGTTGACCTGTGACGGCTTGTTGCCCGGGCGATTGATGCTCGGCTTTCCGTCCCCAGCGCGGGCCTTGGCGATCGCCTGACCGCCACCGCCGCCGCCGGGCCGAGCTGCCGGTCTCTGCTGCGCTTTCAGCCCGTCGAGCGTGCTCTTGCGCACATCCCTGATCTGGCCGCCGCCACCTCCGCCGGGCCGTGCGTTCGGCCGGTCGCGATTGATCTCGGCGGCGCGGTTGCGCAGGTTGTTGTTGCCGTTCGCCTTGATGTTGTTCTTGATGCTGTTTCGGTCGAAATGCTGAAGCTGGTCACGATTGAAGTTGATCTTGCTGCGATCGACATTCTTCCAGTCGACGTCGTTCCACTTCACCTTGCCGTTGATGTTGTTGAAGCAGTTGTTGCAGTCGATGTCCATGTCGCCGCCGTTCCAGCGGCCACCCCAGACACCCCAATCGTCCCAGTCGACGATCGCGGCGAAGGCCGCACCCGTGACCGCACCGGCGAAGAAGGCCGCACCCGGATACCAGTAGGCGGGATAGGGCTCGTCATAGTAGCCGATCGGCGCCGGTGCATAGTTCGGCTCGTAGAGCATCTCCGGCGGATACTGCGGCACATAGATGGTTTCCGGATTGGCCGCCTGGATGACGACGTTGTCGCCTTCCTGGACCACCTTTACCTTGTCGTCGGTCTTGATGATGTTCTTGGCGACCGCCTCGTCACGCAGTTGCTGGATGGCCATCAGCACGTCTTTCTGCTGATTGGCGATCGCATCGCCGAAAGACTGCGTCCACTCGAGATCCTCGCTCATCATCTTGACGATCTGGGGGTAGTTCAGCAGCGATATGATGCTGCCGTCCCAGTCGTCTTTCGGCTTCATGTCGGGTTTCTTCTCGCGAGCCTCAAGAAACCGTTCTGCCTCGACGATCTGCAAAGGATAGAGTGCGGCGGCGGAAATGAGCGCCACCAACTCGTCCGGGTAAAGCGCGATGCGCGCCACCAGCACCTCGAGCTCATCGTCGCTGAGCGGCTCGGGTGCTGTCTGTTGTTCCTGAGCAGCCGGTGCGGCTGCCGTCTGCTGTGCAAGAACCGCCGTGACGGGTGTTGTTATCAAAACCGCGATTGCGCTGCCGAGCGCGATGATCGTCTTTTTGATCATCTATCCAGCCTCCCTCGTGTATTGGGCAATGGCACGGGCGCTTGGACTGGCGCGCGGGACAGCCCCCTGTCGACGCTTCTTGTTCTGCAATTTCAAGCTGATCGCGCAGCAGTCTCTGACCACAGCCGTCATCAGTCAATGGAATCTCTAGAGGAGGCCGGCGGATCGGGAAGCCCGGCAGGCGTATTCTACTGTATGTTACTGCCCCACGGTTGCCGTGGGCGTGCCATCCACGTGACGGTAGAGCTTGCAAGGTGCCGGCGAGCATAGAGCTGCGGGTGTCGGCTGTTTCGCGTCAGGGGGAAGGGGCTAGCATGGACGAGGATCCTTCCCGATCGAATGTGGTCCGCAACGGAACGAACGGGTCGCCTTCCATCGAGGCGAAGATCACGGATATCGCCCGGATCGGCATCGTCGGGCTTCTGGCCTACTGGTCTCTGACGCTGATCGCACCCTTCGCGATCATTCTGATATGGGCGGCAATCCTCGCGGTGGCGCTCTTTCCAGCCTATGCCCGGCTGGGACGCCTGCTCGGCTCGCGGCGCCTTGCCTCATTCCTGATCACGCTGATATGCCTCGCCGTCATCGTCGCCCCACTGACTGCGATCGCGGTCAGCTTTGCCGAAGGGTTGCAGGCGCTGCTTGCCAGGCTTGCCGACGGTTCGCTGAGCGTACCGGTCCCGCCGGAATATATCCGCACGTGGCCTGTCGTCGGCGAGCGCATACATGCGGTCTGGAGCATGGCGTCGGGCAATATCGAAGCACTGCTGAGCAAGATCGAACCGGCGCTGATGCAAGCCGGCACCAAGGTTCTCGGCAAGGTCGCGAGCGTCGGCGCCGAGGTCCTAAGTTTCGTGGTCTCGGTGTTGATCGCAGGTTTTCTCTTCGGTTCGGCGGAGCGGCTGGCGGAAATGGCACAGCGCTTTGCCGGCAGGATCGGCGGCCAGCGGGGCATCGGTTTCCTCAAACTGGCGACGGCGACGATCCGCAACGTGGCGCGCGGCGTCATCGGCGTGGCGCTGCTACAGGCATTTCTGTGCGGACTGGTGCTCAGCCTGTTCGATGTTCCGGCGCCTGGCGCGATTGCCTTCGTCGTGCTGATCCTCTGCATCATCCAGATCGGCCCCGCGCTGGTATTGCTGCCCGTCATGATCTGGGCCTGGTTCACCATGGATTTCGGTCCGGCGCTGTTGCTGACGATTCTGTTGATCCCGCTGTTCGTCATCGACAATGTGATGAAGCCGATCCTGGTGGCACGCGGGCTGTCGACGCCGACGCTGGTGATCCTGCTCGGGGTGCTTGGCGGCACGCTGTCCTATGGCCTGATCGGTCTTTTTCTCGGGCCGATCGTGCTGAGTGTCGCGCATGATCTGCTGATGGTCTGGGCGCGCTCTGATGCGGCGCCAGAGAAGGCGGCTGCACCCGCCGTCCGTGACGGCGAGCTTGAACCCGGCAATATCTGATCAGCGTATCGCGCTGGTGGTACCTGCCTGCTGATACTCCGCTTCGGGCACAGCAACGCCGGCGGCGCGCAGGCCGTCGAACAGTCGGTGCTGATCCTCGGGACGGTGAAACTGAAGGGCAATCGCTTGTCCGAGGTCACCGAGGAATGCCGGCGCGTTGGTCTCGAACCACTTTCGCTCCTCACGCGCCTGGTCCGTCTTGCCGAGCTTTCCGAGAATCGCAAGCAGCAGGACCCGGTCGGCCGGGTTGGCGCCCGGATTGGCGAGGCGCGCCCACCGTTCGGCGGCGACATAGTCGCCGGCGAAATAGGCGCAGCTTGCCAACCCCCTTTCGAAAACGCCAGTCTGGCCGAGGTTGCGTTCGGTGGCGTCCGACAGGAGCTTGCAGCCCGCATCCCATTGGCCCGACTGCGCGAGCCGGAGGCCGTATGCGCCGGCAAGTTCGGTGTCGTTGGGATTGATGGCAAGCGCGCGGGCGCCGACGGCGAGGGCAGCATCGACTTCGCCGCGAGCGAAGAGGACGAGCATCTGTGCTTCGAGGGCGCGAACGTCGAAGGGGGCAAGATCGACGGCGTGCGCCGCCGCTTCGCCAGCCTGTTCCAGCAGCCCTGCTGAGGCCGAGGGATCGAGGCCATTGCTCAGCGCATCTATATAGCTCATCGACAGAAGCGCCCAGGCGGTGGTGTAGGTCGGGAATTGCCGGGTCGCGCGCTGCAGGCACTCCTCGGCGGAGCGACGGGATTGCGGATCGATGTCGCCGCGATGGTCGTAGTAGGTGAGGGAGCAGGCATAGGCCTGCCAGCCCTCGGGAACCGAACGCCTGAGTTCGGCTGCGCTTGCCTGGAAGATGGCGCCATAGGGCTCTGCCACCGCGCTCGAGACCGCGGCCGCCGTCCTTGCCTGCTGATCGATGACGTCGCCGGACTGCAGTCGTTCGTCGTAGGTGTTCGCCCAGACGACCGCCCCGTCGGATCGCTGGATGAGCCTCACGACCAGCCGCAGCCGCTCTGCCTCGAGCCTTACCCGTCCTTCAAGCGCATAGGTTTGATCGGCCGATGTCCGTAATGGATCGCTGACCATGACCGGTACGATCTCCTTGAATTTGGCGAGGTTGCTCACGACTTCGTCCGTCAGCCCCTGCGCCATCATCGCCGATTGCCGCGTCCCCGAGATGTCCTCGAAAGGCGTGACGATCACCTTCGGAATATTTGGCCGACTGGCCGCCGTACTGTTGTCACCGGAAAGAAGCAGCAAGCCGGCCGACAGACCGGCGAGGCCACAGACAAGCGCCGCAGCGCCAAGCAGGATGCGGCGGCGATGACGCCAGCCGACCGGCGCGGCTTCGGACGGTGGCATTCCGCTTTCTCTAACGGCTGCTGGCTGCTTTTCGGCTCGTCTTTCGAAGGTCGGCACATAGGCGCCCTTCGGCATCCGGATCACGATCGGGTCGCTGCGTCCGGCGACGAGGTAATAGCGTTCGAGTGCCCGACGAATGCGGCCCGCCTCGATCCGAACGGCGGGATCCGTTTGCGGGTCGAAGGAGGAATCCCGGCCGAAAACCTCGGTGGCAATGGAATAGGCCTTGATGCGGTCGCCGCGCCCGGCCAGTGTTTCCTCGATGACATAGGCCAGGAATTTACGGTCGCGGTCTGGAGCATCGAATTCGGCGCTCAGGCGAATGCGCTCAAGCTGTGCCAGAACCTCCACGCTGCTGGGCGGAGATATGGTCGGTTCGACGCCGACGTCCTGCTGGTCCCCGATGGCCATCACGCGCCTCCATGGGCACAATGTGAGATTGTATCCGGCGGCAGTGTAGTCTCCCGTATCCTACGCACCGGTTCGGTCGGAGCGCAACATTTATTCGCGTCGGGCCTCACGTTCCCTGCCGAGGTTGCGCCGGCGGGCGCTGACGATGCCGAGGACGCGGGGCGCGGCCGGGCGTTTCGCTCGCCGATGTCATTGATCAGCGCCGAACGGGAAGCGGCAGCGGCATTCCCGTTCGCCGATACCGGTTTGCCTTCTGTCGACCGCAAATCGTGGCAAATGAAGTCGACAAGGCTTCTAGTTACGGACGCCGTTTCGAAGCGGGAGGCGTGGCTTGTCGGTGGGCGTGCGGAACATGTCCGCTGGCGCCGGGCGTCCGACGTGGAAACCCTGGACGTGATCGATCCGAAAGCGCCGCATCAGGGCCAGTTGCTCGTCGGTCTCCACGCCCTCGATCAGGATCTTGTGGCCGCGGTTGCGCACGAGCCCGATGATGTCCTGCAGCATCGCGCGGCCCTTCGGCGTGGCGCAATCGTGCAGGAACGACCGGTCGATCTTCACCGTGTCGAAATCGATCAGGCGCAGCCAGGAGAGGCCGGCGAAGCCGGTTCCAAAATCGTCCAGCCAGATGCGGATGCCAAGGGTCTCCAGGTCGCTGATGCAGCGCAGGATGCCCGAGTGCATCTCCATCTCCAGCCCTTCGGTGATCTCGAAGGCGAGCCGGCTTCCGGCAACCCCGGTTTCTCCCAGGATCGCCGCGACCGAGGTCGCAAAGCCCGGCGTCTTCAGCTGGATCGGCGAGACATTGACGCTGACCAAGGGAACGTGATTGTCGACAAGCAGTTCGCGGCACACGGTCTTTATCGCCCAGCGGCCGAGATCGAGAATGGCGCCGGTCCGCTCGGCGACCGGAATGAACAGGCTTGGCGGAACCGAGGTGCCATCCAGCATCGTCAGGCGCATCAGCGCCTCGACGGCATCGACCTCGCCGGTCGTCACGCTCGTGATCGGCTGGTAGACGAGGGATACCAGGTTCTGGTCGACGGCGATCTTCAGGAGGGCTGCGATGTTCTCGCTCTCGTCGCTGCTCTGCGGATCGTTCGGATCGAACAGCTTCGAGCAGTTTCGCCCGCTCGCCTTGGCGGCGTAAAGCGCGCGGTCGGCCTCGTGGATGATTTTCTCGAGCTTGGCGCCGGTGTGATTGCGGGTGAAGGCGGCGCCGACGCTGACGGTGACGATGGACACGCCGTCGCGTCGCTGCTCGTGGATCAGCCCCATGCTTTCAACCGTGCGGCAGATGACCTCCGCAAGCTCGGCCGCCTGCTCGCGCGTATCCAGGCGAGCAAGGACGATGAACTCCTCGCCGCCGTAGCGGCCGATCGAGCCGTGATAGTTCCTGATCGCTTCGCCGAGCGCATTGGCCACGAGAATGAGGCAGCGGTCGCCCTCCTGGTGGCCGTAGCAGTCGTTGTATTTCTTGAAGAAATCGACATCGATCAGCATGGCGGTGAAGTTCTTGCCGAGCTTCTGCCAATCGTTCCAGTAGTCGCGCAGCTGCTGATCGATGGCGCGGCGGTTGTCGAGACCGGTCAGCGGATCGGTGTTGGACAGCCGCAGAAGCGCCATTCCCCGCTCGGAAGCTTCGTTCTGCTGGATCTTCGCCTCGAAGGCGTTGAGGAAAACCTTGTAGCGCTCGCGGTTGAGCTTCCAGTTCACATAGGAGGTGAAGACGAAGCAGGAGACGTAGAACGTTCCGAAGGCGATCAGGTAGGCCGGATCGTGTTCGGAGAAGAACGACAGCGCGATGAAAAACGTCACCAGCACGATGCTGGAGGCGACCACCGAGAGGCGGAACCGTAAGCTGAAGAAGAGATTGGCGCCCATCATGAAGATGGCGCCGAAGATCATGTAGTAGGACATGCTGCTCGTATCGGCCGTCATCATCGCCGGAACAAGCCAGCCTATGTAGCCGAAGACGAGGGCTGCGGCGCAGGTGCCGTCGAGCCATTTGGTCTGGGCCTTCAGCCGAAACAGGATCTCGAAGGTCAGAAGCGAGCCGATGCCGACAAAGAGGCGCGAGACGATCGTGTAGAAGGCGACGTCGGGGACGAGCAGGATGTCCGGGATGAAGAAGAGCAGGTAGACGACGACGGCAACCCACAGCCCCTGCCGGGTCGAGGCGCGCCGGCCAGCCTCGCCCTCCATGCGATAGAGGGTCTGAAGCTCAGCCAGGTGCGGCCTGTGCGGCTGCTTGTGTAGGTCGATGTCAACTACGTCGGCCAACGTGTGCTTCATGCACTGATCCATCGCGCTGCGTCACGGTCAACGGAAATCTGTCGTCGCTTTTCCATCAATGGACGTTGTTTCGGACACTCCTTGCGTGTTCGCCGCGGCCCATCTGCAACAAGGGCGGGAAACGCTGCGAGGCATGATAGGAGGTGTCCATTAAGTTTTGTTAAATTAATGGGTCAGGGCATCTGCGAATCGGTATCACCCAAAGGGGTGAGCTCCGAGTATTTACCTTATTATATACAAAAACTTGCATTCCGAGCCGTAATGCGCGCATCTTCGCGACTATTGTTAACAAAGCTTTAACGGATGGTCTCGCGTGCGCCAATTTCAGACTGTTTTCGACGGTCAGAGCCTCATTACTCCCAAGGCAATGGCTGATGAGTTCGTTTCGCCCCGCGGCGAACGACATGACGAACAGCTCTCGACCGCCAAGGCCGAGCTCGCATTGATTCTCAGGGTCGCTCAGGAACAATTCATTCAAGGAACAGATGCGTCGAAAATTATCGACCGGCTCGCGGCCTCCCTCCACCAGACCCGTGCCAAATACCACCCGAGCGTGTGGCAGGAGCTAATCCCGATTGCCCAGGATCACCCGGTTTCGGAGTACTTCCTGCAGGATCCGTTCACCCGGTGGTCGTTCGACAAGCCCAGGGGATATTCGGGTGACGCGCAGTTGCTCGACTTCATCTACGGCCATGCGAGCGTTGCCGGCGAAATCGAGCAGGCGTCCCCGGTCGGGCGCGCCCTTTACGACTACACGAAGGACGCTTCGTCCTCGGTGGCGGTGCGCGAGCGCCGCGATATCCTCACGCGCCACGTCGACGAGATCGCGGCGAGCCGGGGTTCCGAGGCGGAGATCCTGACGATTGCCGCGGGTCATCTGCGGGAAGCCAACCGCTCCAAAGCGCTCGAGGAACGCCGCATCAAGCGTTGGGTGGCGCTCGATCAGGATCCTCTCAGTGTCGGATCGATCAGCCGCGATTTCTCCGGCACGGCGATCGAAGCGGTCGACGGTTCCGTTCGCAGCCTGCTCGGCCGCGACCAGAAGCTCGGCACGTTCGACTTCATCTATGCGGCTGGTCTCTACGACTATCTCGCCGACAAGGTGGCCATCAAGCTGACGCATCGCTGCCTGCAGATGCTGAAGCCGAACGGCGTCTTCCTTTTTGCCAACTTCGCCCAGGACATCGGTGTCGACGGTTACATGGAGACCTTCATGAACTGGGCCTTGCTGCTGCGTTCCGAAGTGGACATGTGGAACATCATCCACAAGAGTGCCGGGAAGTCTGCGATCGACGCGCGCGTCTTCTTCGGTGCCAACCGCAACATCGTCTACGGCGTCATCCAGAAGCATTCCTGAGATTGCTTCGACGAACTGCCTCGGCTTCAAGCCGAGGCGGGCCGGCAACCGGAGACCGCAGGGTGCCGAAGGGCCGCTGCGGTTTCGTATTTCTCACGCTCAGTCTTGCGTGCGCAGAAAGCGGCTCAACAGGCGGTGTAGCAGCACGCCTTCCTCCTTCGGCTTGAAGCCGGGATCGACCGCGACCCTGCTGAAGATGCCGTCGATGATCGCGGCGATCCAGCGGGCAGCACCTTGCGCGTCGAGGGTCCTGTCGATCTGGTTTCGGCTGGCGGCGTTGCGCAGGAGTGCCACGAGCGCCGACTGGAGTTCCGCGTCGTTCGTCGCCGCGAGCGTCCCGATGCGCTCGTCACGCATCGCTTCGGCGGCGATTTCGAGCGCGA
Organism: Ensifer sp. YR511; assembly: GCF_900103045.1. NCBI lineage: Bacteria > Pseudomonadati > Pseudomonadota > Alphaproteobacteria > Hyphomicrobiales > Rhizobiaceae > Ensifer > Ensifer sp. YR511. The sequence continues at coordinate 184,855 of NZ_FNGR01000013.1, read as the reverse complement.
GGCTCGAATAGGCAGGATCGCCCGCGAGTTCGAGAACGCTATCCATAAAGCCCAGCAAGGCGGCGAACAGATCCTCCTCTTCGCCCAGCTTTCGGAAAATCTCCGCCGTTTCTTGACGTTCCTCTTCCACGATCGCCGCGATGATGGTGTGCTTGGTCGGAAAATAATGGAAAAGATTTCCCGGGCTCATGCCTGCCTCGGCGCAGATCTCGGCCGTCGACGTGCCGTGAAAACCCTTGCGCGAAAAGCAGGCGATTGCCGCATCGAGAATCAGCCGACGCCTGGCCGCATGTTTTTCGGGGTCGATCTTGCGCATCGCCGGTTCTCCTTGCATGCCGTTCAATTATTAGATCAAGCACTCTGATTTCGGTGGACAGACGATCGGTGTCAAGGCCGCCGGCCGTTTGCACGATCTCCGCCATCTTCCCGCAATGCTCGTGTGTGATCTGCCTTACAATTGTCGCGTTTGATGAATTCTATTGTTAGATTGAATGATCTAATAAATTATCGACGCCCTTTGCCCGACCCGGGATCCGGTATCGCAGGCGCATCACGCCGCCGGCCCCGCCAATGGAAAGCCAATGAAATGAGACGTACAGTTGAGTTGAACGTCGCTCTCGCAGCGTTGCTTGTGATTGCTGCGGCTGCTGGTCCGGCGCGCGCCTCGGGGGAGGCCGCCGCCTCCGTTCCCGCCCCGTCTGCCACCCGCACGGTAACGACGCTCGTTGCCGACAGCCGCCCACAGCAATGGACACGCTCCTTTGCCGGCATCTTCGTTGCCCGCGAGGAGATTGCCGTCGGCACAACCTTGACTGACCAGCGTATCGCCAGTGTCGAGGTCGAGATCGGCGATCGGGTAGCCGCGGGGCAGGTGCTCGCCCGGCTGGAAACCGACATGCTGGAGAACCTGCTGCGCGAGGCCAAGGGCCGCGTCGCGCGCGCCAGTGCAGCGATGGCGCGGGAGGAAGAGACGGTCACGCAGGAACAGCGAAAACTCGCGCGCGCCCGCCAGTTGAGCCACCTTCAGGCCGCGACCATTCTCGAGGAACGCGTCTCCGCGCTCGCCCTTGCCGAACAGGCTGTCGAGGTCGCGCGGGCCGATTACGACCAGGCGGAAGCGCTTGAGGCCGAGGCGCGCCGTAGGCTCGATCGTGCCGTGATCGTGGCACCTGCCGACGGGATCGTTTCGGAACGGCTGGCGCGCGCCGGTGCGCTTGCGGGCTCAGACCCGCTGCTCAAGCTCATTCGCGGTGGCGAAATCGAGTTTGCGGCCGAGGTGCCGGAAACCGAACTGCCGTTGCTCGCGGTCGGCCAGACCGTGAAGGTCAAGCTTTCGGGCCGAGCCGACTGGCTCCAGGGGCATGTGCGGGTAATCAACCCGAAGATCGACCGCGAGACCCGCCTCGGCACCGCGCAAGTCACGCTGTCCACCGAGCGCCCGCCTTTCGCGGGAACGTTCGGCCGGGCGGAGATCGTGGTGGGCGAACGCAAGGCGATCATGGTCGACGATTCCGCCCTGCTTTTCGGTGCGCCGGATGGCGCCGTCTCGGTCTTCGTCGTCGATGGGGGCCAGGTCGTGCGCAAGTCGGTCAAGCCGGGCATGCGCCAGGGCGGCAAGGTGGAGATTACCTCGGGCCTTTCGACCGGCGAACGGGTCGTCCTTAAATCCGGGGCGTCGCTGCGCGAAGGCGAAGCGGTCGCAACGAAAGACGTCCAGCCGACGCAGACGGGCGACCAGCAATGACGAGCAACATTTCCGCCTGGGCGATCCGCAAGCCGGTTCCGACGATCGTTCTCTTCGTCGTGCTGACGCTGATGGGGATCGCCTCGTTTCTGAGGCTGCCGGTCAACGCCAATCCGAGCGTATCCTTCCCGATCGTGACGGTGACGATCACGCAACCGAGCGCACAGCCGGGCGAAATGGAAACGCAGGTGACGCGCCGCGTCGAAGGGGTCGCCTCCGGCCTTGTCGGGGTCAGTCACATCCGCTCGACCATTACCGACGGCGTCTCCACGACCACGGTCGAATTCAAGATCGGCACGGATCCGGACCGGGCGGCAAACGACGTGCGCGAGGCCGTGGCGCAGATCCGCGCCGACCTGCCGCAATCCATTCAGGAGCCGATCGTCTCGCGCCTCGACGTCGACGGTAGCGCCATCGTCTACTACGCCGTGCGGGCGCCCCACATGTCGGAAGTGGAGCTGTCCTGGTTCGTCGATGACACGATCACCAGCGAACTGCTGACACTGCCCGGCGTGCAGAAGGTGCAACGCCTCGGCGGCGTCAGCCGCGAAGTGCGCGTTTCGCTCGATCCCGAACGGCTGCTGGCGCTTGGCGTAACGGCCGACCAGGTGAACACGGCGCTCAGGGAAATCAACATCAACATCCCGAGCGGTCGCGGCGAAATCGGCGGGCGCGAGCAGTCGATCCGCACCGTCGGCAGTGCCGGCTCGGTGGACGAGCTCCGGCAGCTTTCGATCCCGCTTGCAGGCGGCCGCTGGCTGCAGCTCTCCGACATCGCGACGATCGAGGACACTTCGTCCGAGCCGCGCAGCTTTGCCCATTTCGATGGCGAACCGATCGTGAGCTTCTCGGTTTCGCGCAGCAAGGGAGCGAGCGACACGGTCGTTGCCGAGCGCGTCATCGAGCGGCTGAAGGAAATCCAGGCGCGCACCCCCGGCGTCGAGATGACCGAGCTGATCTCTCTCGTCGAGTATACGCAGGAGAGCTACGATGCGGCCGTCACGGCTTTGATCGAAGGCGCACTTTTGACCATCGTCGTCGTCTTCGCCTTCCTGCGAAACTGGCGGGCGACGCTGATCTCGGCGCTTGCCATGCCGCTTTCCATCCTGCCGACCTTCGCGGTGATGGACCTGCTCGGCTTCACGCTCAACGGCATCAGCCTTCTGGCCCTGACGCTGGTCATCGGCATTCTCGTCGACGATGCGATCGTCGAAATCGAGAATATCGAGCGGCATGTCGACATGGGCAAGCGGCCGTTCATCGCGGCTATCGATGCGGCCGATGCGATCGGCCTTGCGATCGTCGCAACGACGCTGACGATCGTCGCCGTCTTTGCGCCGGTGAGCTTCATCGGTGGTGCGGTCGGGCAATATTTCAAGCAGTTCGGCCTGACCGTCGCGATCGCCGTTCTGTTCTCGTTGCTGGTGGCACGCCTGCTGACGCCGCTGATGGCGGCCTATCTGTTGCGGCCGAAACCTGGTCACGGCCATGCCGTCAAGCCGTCGCGCATCAGCGATGCCTATCGCAGCATGCTCGGCTGGACCCTCGATCACCGCAAGACCGCGCTTTCGATGGTCGCGCTGATCTTCGTCGGCTCGATCGCGCTTTTGAGCATGCTGCCGACGGGTTTCATGCCGACGAGCGACAGCAACGTCTCGCAGCTCAAGATCACGCTGCCGCCCGGCACGAGGCTCCAGGAAACCGCGCGCATTTCCGACGATCTGGTGGCCAAGCTCAAGGAACGCAAGGAAGTCGAGAACGTTCTGGCGACGACCGACAGTCTCAACGAGGTATCGCTGCGCATCAAGCTCAAGCCGCGCAAGGAGCGTGAACTCGACCGCAAGTCCTTCGAACTGTCGTTGCGGCCCCTGCTGGCGGAGACCCCCGACATCCAGGCAACCTTCTCCTCGACCGAAGGCGCGAAGGACCTCTCCATCTACCTGACGGGCGATGACCCGGAAACGTTGATGGCTTCGGTGCGGCGTCTGGAAAACGAGATGCGTGCACTCCCCGGGCTGATCAGCGTTCGGTCGACCGAGCCGCTGCTTTCGCCCGAGCTTCTGGTCAAGCCGCGCTTCGACGAGGCGGCAAGGCTCGGCGTGTCGGTGACCTCGATCGGCACCGTCGCCCGTATCGCGACGATGGGCGACAGCGAGAGCAACTCCGCGCGGTTCAACCTCGGTAACCGCCAGGTGCCGATCCGGGTGATGCTCGACCGGTCGGCCCGCGGCGATTTCGACACCTTGCGCAATCTGCGGGTGGGCACGAATGCGGGTGCCCTGGTGCCGTTGACGTCCGTCGCCAACGTCTCCTTCGGTGCCGAGGAAAGCAGCGTCGAGCGTCTCGATCGCAAGCGTCTGATCGCCGTCGAGGCAAACCTCAACGGCATGACACTCGGCACGGCCTTCGAGGCGATTTCGGCATTGCCGGCCATGAAGGAACTGCCCGCGGGCGTGACGCAGGCCAACTATGGCGACGCGGAATACATGTCGGAGATGTTCCGCAACTTCGCCCTGGCGCTGCTTGCCGGCATCCTGATGGTCGTGGCGGTTCTGATCCTGCTGTTCAAGGATTTCCTGCAGCCGGTGACCATCCTCGTTGCCCTGCCGTTGTCGATCGGCGGCGCGGCGCTGGCTTTGATCCTGTTCGGTGCGGCACTCGACCTTTCGTCGATGATCGGGATCCTGATGCTGATGGGGATCGTCTGCAAGAACTCGATCCTGCTGGTCGACTATGCGATCGAGTGCCGCAACGACGGTGCCGACCGGCGCACGGCGCTGCTGACGGCGGGCGTCACCCGCGCGCGGCCGATCATCATGACGACGATCGCCATGGTGGCGGGCATGGTCCCGGCAGTCATCGGCGTCGGCGCCGGTGCCGCCTTCCGCGCGCCGATGGCGGTTGCGGTGATCGGCGGCCTGATCACCTCGACGATGCTGAGCCTTGTCTTCGTGCCGGTGATGTTCACCGTGATGGACGACATCAACACGAAGATGGGCCGCTGGCTGAAGCGCTTCTCCTCCGTGACGGACGAGGACCACGCGGCGGATGCGGCCCGGATCGGCAAGGAGGGCGCACCCGGCGCGGCCGGATAGCGTCCGCCCTGTTCCCGGCATGATCATTGTCGAAGCGCGCTGCATGGGTGTCCGTGCAGCGCGCTTCGCGCATTCGGGCCAAGGCGTATGTCTGCGTTCTAGTCGAAATAGTTGACGAGGCGCGTGTCGCCGACGGCATGGACGCGGCAGTCGACATCGAAGATCGCCTGCAACCGCGACGGCACGATCATGTCTTGCGGCGGTCCCTCGAAGGCGAGGCGGCCGCCCTGCATGGCGACGATGCGGTCGGAATAGGCGGAGGCGAAGTTGATGTCGTGCAGCACGACGACCACCGTCTTGGCGAAATCGTCGGCCAGCCGGCGCAGGAGCTTCATCGTCTCGACCGCATGCTTGATGTCGAGATTGTTGAGCGGCTCGTCGAACAGCATGTAGTCGGTGTCCTGGCACAGCACCATGGCGATGAAGGCGCGCTGGCGCTGGCCGCCGGAGAGTTCGTCGAGAAAGCGGTTCTGGTAGGGTTCGAGCCCGAGATAGGCGATCGATCGGTCGATATGCTCCGCATCGGCCGCGGTCACCCGTCCCTTGGAATAGGGATAGCGGCCGAAGGCGACGAGGTCGCGCACGCTCAGGCGCGCGCTGATGTGGTTGTCCTGGCGCATGATCGACAGCCGCCGGGCAAGCACGTCGCCGGCGGCGCGGCTGACGTCGAGGCCGTCGACCAGCACCTTGCCCGTATCCATCGGCATCAGCCGGCTGACGATCGACAAAAGCGTCGACTTGCCGGCGCCATTTGGGCCGATGATCGAAGTCAGGCCGCCTGCGGGTAGCGTCAGCGACACCCGGTCGACGACCGCGGTGCCGCCATAGGATTTCGTTACCTCTTGGATCTCGATCATCGCGCGGAGCCTCGGACGAGCAGGAAGATGAAGACTAGGCCACCGAAGAATTCGATGACGATGCTGAGCGCCGTGTTGAAGGAAAACAGCCGCTCGAGGATGACCTGGCCGCCGACGAGCGTCGCGACCGCGATAAAGACTGCGACCGGCAGGACGAAGCGGTGGCTGGCGGTGGGTGACAGCTGCCAGGCGAGACTTGCAACGAGCAGACCGAAGAAGGTGACCGGCCCGACGAGCGCGGTGGAGACCGAGACCAGCACGGCGATCAGCACCAGGAGAAGCGTCACCACGCGCTGATGGTCGACGCCAAGCCCGATCGCCGCCTCGCGCCCGAGCGAGAGCACGTCGAAGGTGGGCGACAACCGCCACAGGACGAAGGTCACGGCGAGGGTGGCTGCGGCGGCAATACCGAGCAGGTTGGCATCGATACTGTTGAAGCTCGCAAACAACCTGTCCTGCAGGACGATGAAGTCGTTGGGGTCGAGAATGCGCTGCAGGAACGAGGAGAGGCTGCGGAACAGGCCCCCGAGAATGACGCCGACCAGCATCAGGAGATGCAGGCTACGGCTGCCGCCGGAAAAGAGGGCGCGGAACAGGAGCAGCGACAGGCCGACCATCACGGTCGTTTCGAGCGTGAACTGCATCTGCGGGTTCATGCTTGCCGCGCCGGCGGCGCCGAGGAAGAACACCATGACCGTCTGCAGCAGCGTGTACATGGCGTCGAAACCGATGATCGACGGCGTCAGAACGCGGTTACCGGAAATTGTCTGGAACAGCACCGTCGAGACGGCGATCGCGTAGGCGACCAGCACCATGCCGAGAAGCTTTGTGCCGCGGAAAGAGAGGATGAAGCTCCAGCTTCCCTTCGCGCCGATGGTCATGAAGGCGATCATCGACAGCAGCGCCAGCGCAGCGGACGCAAGAAGGACGGTCGACGGAGAGATCCGCTTGGCATCAGCCTGCATGGGACCGCCTCGAAAGCAGGAGATAAAGGAAGACGAGGCTGCCGATCACGCCCATGACCGTGCCCACCGGCACCTCGTAGGGCGCAATCACCATTCGCCCGACGATGTCGCAGGCGAGAACAAGCCCAGCGCCGGAGATGGCGACCACCGGCAATGTGCGCCTGAGATTGTCGCCAAGGGTCAGGCTGACGATATTGGGAACGACGAGGCCGAGGAACGGGATCATACCGACGGTCGCAACCACCGTCGCCGTGACCATGGAGACGATGGCAAGTCCGAGGGTGACCACCTTGTCGTAGTCGAGCCCGACATTGCGGGCGATCGCCTCGCCCATGCCAATGACGGTGAAGCGCGCGGCGGTCGCGTAGGCGACCAGCGTCAGCGCGAAACCGATCCACAGCAGCTCGTAGCGTCCGCGAAGGACGACCGAGAAATCGCCGGACATCCAGGCGCCCATCGACTGCATCAGGTCGTAGCGATAGGCGATGAAGGTGGTAACGGCGTTGACCACGCCGCCGAGCATGAGGCCGATCAGCGGCACCATCAGCGCCGAGCGCAGCGGAACGCGGCGCAGGATCTGCAGGAACAGGGCGGTTCCGGCAAGCGCGGTCAGGGTGGCGAAGGCCATCTTGCCTGCCACCGGCAGGCCCGGCGCGATCAGCATGGCCAGAAGCATTCCGAGGGCGGCGGATTCGGCGGTGCCGGCGGTCGACGGCTCGACGAAGCGGTTGCGCGCCAGCATCTGCATGATCGTGCCGGACACTGCGAGGCCGGCGCCTGCGAGCATCAGCGCCAGTGTGCGTGGCAGGCGGCTTTCGACGACCAGAAGCCAGCCGCGGCCGTCGTCGCTGGCCGCAAGACTGCCGACACCGGTAAAGACGCTGACGGCGGCAAGCAACAGGACGACCGGGATAGCGAACAGGACCGGCCTCATGGTTGCGTCACGCTCCAGCTGCTTTTCGTTCTGATCACCGCTCTCGTATCCGTGGCTGCATTTTTCCATCGACCGCCGCAACGAACCCCTGAGGCTTGCGGCCGTGAGGAGGTGCTCGATCGAAGGCTCGCCTTAGTCATATATATGATCGGCTTCGTCAAGTTTTGTGAGGCGGGAATGACGCGGAATGCGCGCATTGCCCTCCTGGCAAAATCGCGCTAGGGAGGAGGAGAAAACATGAGGTAAATAGTCATGAATATATCTCCCTTCTCTAATGGTTTGCGCGGACTGCTCGTCGCGGCCATGATGACGGTTGGCGGCGCATCGGTGGCGACGGCCGAAACCCTGAAGATCGAACACAGCAGCGGCGTCACCGAGGTGGAGAAAAACCCGAAGACCGTGCTGGTCTATGATTTCGGTATGTTGGAAACGCTGGATATGCTCGGCGTCCCCGTCGCCGGCGTCCCCGGATCGGCCGTCCCGCCGTCGCTCGAAAAGTACAAGGCCGACACCTATGCGAAGATCGGCACGCTGTTTGAACCCGACTTCGAGGCGATCAATGCGGCGGAGCCCAACCTCGTCATCGTCGGCGGGCGGTCGCAGGCGAAATATGCTGAAGTCGCCAAACTGGCACCGACGATCGACCTGACCTCGGACGACAAGGATCTGATCGGCAGCGTCAAGAAGAATGCAGAGATCCTCGGCGAGATTTTCGGCAAAGAAGCCGAGATCAAGGCAAGCATCGCCAAGCTCGATTCCTCGATCGAGGCGCTGCGTGGCCTTGCTGCGGAACGTGGAACGGGTCTCATCCTGCTGACGACCGGCGGAAAGATCAGCGCCTATGGCAAGGGATCGCGCTTCGGCGCGTTGCATGACGTCTTCGGGATCAAGCCGGCCGATCCCGAGCTGCAGGTCGCGACCCACGGCCAGGCGGTTTCCTACGAGTACATTCTCGAAACCAACCCCGACTGGATCTTCGTCGTCGATCGCGATGCAGCCATCGGCCAGCAGGCACAGCCGGCGGCCGCCCTGCTCGACAACGAACTCGTGCGGCAGACCAAGGCCTGGAAGGACGGACACGTCGTTTATCTCGACTCCGCCAAGCTTTACCTCACGGCATCGGGCCTGAAGTCGCAACAGGACATTGTCGATCAGCTGGCGCAGGCGCTGAGCAAGAAGTGATCGCAGCGGCGAGCCGCCTTGCGGTGTCGCCGCGTGGTGCCCGATTGCATCATTGGGTGACAGGCAGCGCGCCGCTTTCCAGGCGCGCTGGTCATGGCTGCCTCTTTCGGCGTTGCCTGACGTCGCCGGGCGCGGTTTTCGTTGCTGGAGCGGATTTCGGAAAAAGGGGAGGCCAACACCAAATACCCTTAACTCTTACGGTATTTTTCCGGTGTTGGCTCCGTTTGGAAGAACGATAATATCTTGATTTAGAGATTTTCGCTTTTTTGCTAAATTTATTTTAGTTTTTACTTTTTTATATAATTTATGCCCGGATTTAGGTCCGGTTTGTATGTTGACTTGCTTTACGCTTACTCGGTGGAACGCTGACGCTACTCTCCGGAGGTCGAGGCTTCTCACGGCTGGAAGCGCTTGGTGGCGCTCAGCCGGTCCCTTTTGATCTTCCGGAACGAACGCTTAATTTGACACCAAATCGCGTGGCGCGGAAGATACCAATTCTAGTTAGTGGTTTGTAATTACTGACACTTTCTCGCCTAGCCATCGACCGCAAGCCATTGGCGCAGCGAGGAAATCCCCTGCTTTTTCAGGGGCATCTGCCGACCGGTACCTCCGCGCTTTCCACGCTTTGCGCTTGGCTTCGGGCTATCGTCGACAGCAGCGGACGGGCCTCCTAGTACCAACTAAGTATTCCTGCGTATATCGGAGCGGAAGAGGGGGGTTAAGCGCGGCTGCACGAGGCCGCTTAACTAATCCATTTATCGCGCGCCGTCGGGTCCGTCTTGGCAGAAATGCATAGGACGCTCGCTCTGCTGGGGGTATCCTAGAGGCTTGTTTTTGAGAGCGTTCCGCGTCTTGGTAAACAGAACGTTAGCAATATAACCCAAAGATGGTTCGATTTATAACGATTTAAGTGCCCTTCCGGCGCTTCTCTAATCCTTTTGGGCTGTTTCGTTGCGGAGATCTTTACGTTACATTAGCTATCGCGAATTTTATCGCACAGGAATAATCGTGACGCATAAGTGGTTCCGAATAAATTTTTTGAAAGTGGGGCGTGCCCACGGCCAGACCGGGGCACCCATAAAAATAAATGGAAAAATCCTAGGAGGGCGTAATGTATCCTGGAAGCTCCAACGTGGGTGATTTTGAAGATAACAACAAGGCTTTGTCACAAAAGAAAAAAATCGTAATGCTCGCCAAGATCGACCTGTTCGCCGAATGCCTGATGCAGGCCGTCGGGTCCAGGTTTCAAGGGCACGATATCGTCAGCTTCTCCGATCCCGACAATCTGCTTGACGGTAGTCTCGTCGATGTCACGCTGATCATGCTGTACCGGATGCCTCCCAAGTCCTTTCCGGCTATCTTGCGGACCATTCACGAGTTCCACCCGCGGGCATCGATTGGCCTGGTGGTGGAGAATGCCGAGGAACTCGATCCGTCGATTGCCGGCTTCGTCGAAGAGCGCCTCATCCATGGCGTCCTGCCGTTGAACCTCAATCTGGATGTCTGCCTTGCGGCCATCGACTTACTGATGAAGGGCGGCGAACATTTCCCGGCGGCTCTGCTGCGGCGGCTTTCTCCCGAGCCTTTCGCGGCGAACAGCCTTTATGGCCGGCGCGGGGAGGCCCCGGGCCAGACGACCGTTTCGGGAACAGGACGGCGCAAGCGCGATGCTGGCCCCGATGGCCTGACGACACGCGAGGTCCAGATCCTCGATCTGATCTGCAAGGGCACGCAGAACAAGATCATCGCGGACCGGCTCGGGCTGTCGGAAAATACCGTCAAGGTTCACGTCCGCAACATCTATAAGAAGATGAACGTTCGCAACCGTACGGAAGCGGCGTCTCGATACTTCACCAACGATGCGGCGACGGAGCGCAACGGCGACGTCCTCCTGTCGCGTTGGAAGAACTAGGCGCGACGTAAGGCAGACATTTATCTGCTTGAGGGCTTGGCCGTCGTCGAAGGCGTGCCAAGTTCTATTCGGCCCCAGGTGCGTTCTCCTGGGGCTGATTCCCGAAATCAAATGCTACTTTGAGCCTGCCCCGGCGATTGGCCGGGCGGTCCCGCTGTGGCATGTCTCCTCGACAGGTGCGTGAAAGCTCGAAAGATCACACCGAAATTTACCCTAGAATATACTGGTAAATATTTCGTTACTTTTGGCCTGGATTGGCTGAAATGTAATCACATATGATTATGTCAATAGTAATTTGTTGTATTTTTGGATTATTTACTGGAAATAAATTCCATACATATTGACTGGACGGTTCGTATTTGATAATTAGCTAATATTGAAATTGAGAATCTAAAAAATATTGATTGAAATTGAATAGTTTATTTTTTGTCGGGTTGTGCGTGTCGTTGTAATAAAGAGAATATTTTTATTATCTATTGCGCTCGCATCCCGTCTCCAAATCACCAACGAAAATGGTGAGTTTAATAATTGGAGGTGCGCATGCGAAAGGTCGTCACGGGACCGCTGTCCGTGGTTGGACAGCGGGAGTTTCTTAAGAAGATCGCAGGAATACCGAAGAGAATACTAGTAACGGGTGGAAGTGGTTTTCTCGGATCTCATATTTGCGAAAGACTTATTTCCCTGGGTCATACGGTCATCTGTCTTGACAACTTTTCGACCGGCCGGCGCGAAAATCTCTCTCATCTGGCGCAGGACCCCCATCTCCACATCATCGATCACGACGTTCGAAAGCCCTACCTGATCGATGCCGATGTCATCTTCAACTTTGCCTCCCCCGCGTCACCACCGGACTATCAGGCGGACCCGGTCGGGACATTGATGACGAACGTTCTCGGCGCGCTGCATGCGCTCGAAAACGCCAAGGCCACTGGCGCCACCGTCATCCAGTCCTCGACTTCGGAAGTCTATGGCGATCCGCTGACCAGTCCGCAGCGGGAAACCTATTTCGGCAACGTCAACACGATCGGGCCGCGAGCCTGCTATGACGAAGGCAAACGGTCGGCCGAGACGCTGTTCTTCGACTACCACCGGACCTACGGCGTGAAGATCAAGGTCGCGCGTATCTTCAACACCTACGGTCCGCGCATGCGGCCCGACGACGGGCGGGTGATATCGAACTTCGTCGTCCAAGCCCTGCAGGGCAAGGACCTGACGATCTATGGTGACGGGCACCAGACCCGGTCCTTCTGCTATGTCGACGACCTGATCGACGGTTTCCTCCGTCTTTCGGTCTCGGCCGACCCGTGCACCGGTCCGATCAATCTCGGCAATCCCGGAGAGTTCACGGTTCTCGAGCTCGCGCGAATGGTGCTTTCGATGACGGGCTCGCGTTCGCGCATCGTGCATCTGGCGGCGGCCACCGACGATCCTCGCCAGCGGCGACCCGATATCACCCAGGCGCGTGGTGAACTCGCATGGGAGCCGAAGGTGATGCTGCGCGAAGGCCTTGAGCGCACGATCGCCCATTTCGACGAGCGCCTCAGTGCGGCCGGTCGCGCAGTGGCCGGAGAGGCGGTATGACATGTCTCGCGTCGCACTGGTCACCGGCGGAGCCGGCTTCATAGGCAGCCACACCTGCAAGCGTCTGGCTGAGCAGGGCATCGTTCCCGTCGTCTACGACAATCTCTCGACGGGGCATCGATCCAACGTGAAATGGGGCCCCCTCGTGGAGGGGGCGATCGAGGACAAGGAACGGTTGGCGGCGGCAATCCGGACCCATTCGCCCGAATGCCTCATCCACTTTGCCGCATCCGCCTATGTCGGGGAATCGGTCGAGGATCCGGGAAAATACTACACCAACAATGTTGCCGGCAGCATCGCGCTTCTGGAAGCCTGCCGGGCGACCGGACTTGGACGCATCGTCTTTTCCAGCTCGTGCGCCACCTACGGCATCCCGCCGCAGCTGCCGATTACCGAGGACATGGTTCAGCTGCCGATCAATCCCTATGGCCGCACCAAGCTGATGATCGAACTGATGCTTGGCGACTATGCCCGTGCCTACGGCATCCGCTCGGTGGCGCTGCGCTACTTCAATGCGGCCGGCGCCGATCCGGAAGGGCAGCTGACCGAAAAACACGATCCGGAAACGCATCTCATTCCCCGTGCGCTGATGGCGGCGGCCGGGCGGATCGACAGGCTCGATGTCTTCGGCGACGACTATGCGACACCGGATGGCACCTGCATCCGCGACTACATCCACGTGACCGATCTTGCCGACGCGCATGTGGCGGCGGTGAACTATCTGCGCGACGGCGGCGAGGTGTTGCACGCCAATCTCGGTTCTGGCCATGGGACGTCGGTCCGGCAGGTGCTGTCGGCCATCGACCGGGTCACCGGTCGGCCGGTCCCGGTGCAGATGCTGCCGCGCCGGCCCGGCGACCCGCCGGTTCTCTATGCCGACACGAACTGGGCGCGCCAGAGGCTGGGTTTCCGTCCGCAGCTTTCGGACATCGACACGATCATCGCGACGGCCGCGCCGAGCTTCGGCCTGGAGGTGCGCTCATGAACTGGTCGCTGGAAACCGCGAAACCGGATGAGACGATCGCCTTCGGGCAGAGCCGGAAGGCCGCTTCGGCGCCCGCCGCCCTGTTTTCGGGCCGGCTGCGACTGCTCCATGTCCTCGGCATTGCCGCATGGTTTGGCGCCCTCCTGTATTTCTGGCAGTGGTGGCTTGATCCCGCCCACGTCGTCGACTGGCCGTCCTATGTGCTGATCACGGTGGTCGTCGGATGGATCACGCTGCTGCCGGTCTATTTCATCGTGATCTTTTCCGGCGCGAAGGTTATGGCGGCAAGCGCCGTCCGGGTGCCGCAGGGGCGGGTCGCGATGGTGGTGACCAAGGCGCCTTCGGAACCCTTTTCGGTGGTGCGCAAGACGCTGCTCGCCATGCTCGACCAGACCGGCTGCGAATTCGACGTGTGGCTCGCAGACGAAGATCCGTCACCGGACACGATTGCCTGGTGCGCGGCGCGCGGGGTGATGATCTCCACGCGAAAGGGCGTCGCAGACTACCATCGCTCTTCCTGGCCGCGCCGGACCCGGTGCAAGGAGGGAAACCTCGCCTATTTCTACGATCACTATGGCTACGAGCGCTACGATTTCGTCGCCCAGTTCGATGCCGATCATGTGCCGGAAACCACCTATCTCGTCGAGGTGCTGCGCCCGTTCAACGACCCGTCGGTCGGTTATGTCTCGGCGCCGAGCATCTGCGATGCCAACGCCGCCACCAGCTGGGCAGCGCGCGGGAGGCTCCACGCGGAGGCCAGCATGCACGGCTCGCTGCAGGCCGGCTACAACAACGGCTGGGCGCCGCTGTGCATCGGTTCGCACTATGCCGTTCGGACCAAGGCCCTGAAGCAGATCGGTGGGCTTGGGCCCGAACTTGCCGAAGACCATTCGACAACGCTGATCATGAATGCCCATGGCTGGCGCGGCGTGCATGCGCTGAACGCGATCGCCCATGGCGACGGACCGGCCAATTTCGCCGATCTCGTGGTTCAGGAGTTCCAATGGTCGCGAAGCCTCGTCACGATCCTGTTGAAATACTCGCCGGTCTACGTGCCGAAGCTGTCGCCGCGGCTGAAGTTCCAGTTCCTGTTCTCGCAGCTCTGGTATCCGCTGTTTTCGTCGTTCATGGCGCTGATGTTCCTGATGCCGATCGTGGCGCTCGTCTCCGGTCGGACCTTCGTCGCCGTCACCTATCCGGAATTTCTGCTGCATTTCGCGCCGCTCTCGTTGGTGCTGATCGCGCTTGCCTATTTCTGGCGCTCGACGGGCACGTTCCGGCCCTATGACGCACGCGTCCTGAGCTGGGAAGGCACGCTGTTCCTGTTTGCACGCTGGCCCTGGTCGCTGCTCGGTTGCCTTGCGGCGGTGCGCGATCATCTGACGGGCTCCTTCGTCGACTTCCGCATCACGCCGAAGGGTGGCGGTGCCGCCGCGCCTTTGCCGCTGCGGGTGCTGATGCCCTATCTGGTGCTCGCCTTGGCATCGGCTCTGGTCGCCAGGGGTATCTCCGATGCCGGCACGGCGCGCGGGTTTTATGTCTTCGCCGGCATCAACGCGCTCATCTATGCGGGGTTGGTGGCGGTGATCCTCATTTGCCACGCACGCGAAAACCGGTTGGCCCTGATCCCGCGGTCGACGATGACGGCGGCGACGGCCGGGTGCCTGGTGCTGGTCTCGGTGCTCTCGGCTCAATCGGCCGTGCGCCATGGGGCCGAGGCAACCCAGGCGCTGTCGCACGGCCTGCAGTTCGTGAGCTTCACCGAAACGAGATACACGGTCGCCGGTGCCGGCAGCGGCACCAATCTCAAAACCGTTCGCTTCCGCCTGAAATGGAGAGGGTTTTCACAGCCATCCGACGGGCAGGCGCGCGGCGAAATCAGTGCATCGAATATCAGCCAACAAAGTAACAGGGAAACGATAACGACCAGGAAGGTCGGTCGGTTTCATGTGCCGTCATGACGACGGCAAGCAGTCGAGTGTGTGTGGTCTCCAATGCGAGGAGAAATGCAATGAAAGGGTCGTTGAAAGTCATAGCTCTCCCGCTGCTGGTGCCTTTGGCAGCGGCCGCGGTCTATTTCGGCGCCGAGCCGGTCAAGGCGAAGATGGAAGTCAAGCCAAAGCCGCTCAGCGCCTATGAGGTCTACTCGCTCTACCGCAACAAGACCTGGGAGTGGTCGACAGGCGGTGCCCGGTTCGAAGCCCACGGGCGCAAGCTCGTGGCGTTCGTCGACAAGGGCAAGGGCGATCGTTCCTTTGCCGAAGGCAACTGGTACGTCAGCGACCTCGGCATGATGTGCATGCAGGCCACCTGGACGACCTCGGCCAATGCCGGCAATGCCCGGAGCTGCTTCGGTCACGCCCGGATCGGCGACACGGTCTATCAACGCAAGGTGCCCAACGGGAAGTGGTACGTCTTCAGCCATGCCAAGCCCCGCGCCGGTGACGAGTACAAACGTTTTGTTGCCCACGACAACATCACGGCCAAGGCACTCCGGCTGAAGGAACAGTTCCTGGCCAAGAAATAGACGTTCTGCTGCAGGAGGATGAAATGAAACGCAAATTGGCATTCGCGCTATGCACGGCTCTGGCTCTCCAGCTGGATCTCAGTGCAAGCTTGGTATCCGCGTTGGCGCAGGAGAAAGCCAATCCTGCGACCAGTGCAGAACAGACGATGAGCGATAAACGTCCGGTCATTCACCCGGGCGGAACAAAGTTCGGTGCCTATGATCCGCATGGCGATTTCGGCGCCCAGAGCGATGTCTCGACCGAGGCCCTGTTCCTGCCTTGGGAAGACGTGGACCTCGCTTCCTTGCAGGTCGCCGACGAGTACGCGCTCCAGCGCAATCGCAACCTGCTGATCACCATCGAGCCCTGGTCCTGGTCGCTGGACTGGAAACTGACGCCGACGCAGCTTCGCGACCGCATGCTCAGAGGTGAGTATGACGCCAACATGGAAGCAATCGCCAACACGATTGCCGGGCTGAAGAGCCCAGTCATCGTGCGCTGGGGCCAGGAAATGGAAGATACGTCCGGGCGTTTCTCCTGGGCCGGCTGGGAGCCCCAGGACTGGATCAAGGCCTACCGGCACGCGATGGACATCGTGCGGGCGAAAGCGCCAAAAGCGCAGATCATGTGGTCGCCCAAGGGGCTGCCGAACCTGGTCGATTACTATCCGGGCGATGACTACGTCGATCTCGTCGGCCTCTCGGTCTTCGGGCTCGAACCGTTTGACAAGATCGAATACGGCGCGCCGAAGACCTTCACCGAGGCACTGAAACCCGGCTACGACCTGGTCGCCAAATACAACAAGCCGATCTGGGTGGCCGAGCTCGGATGGGAAGGCAGCCAGGCCTATATGCAGCCCTGGATGAACGCCGCGACGCAAGCGGATTCGCAGTTCCCCAATCTCGCCGAGGTCGTCTACTTCAACGACCGCGACGTCATCGATTGGCCGCACGACCTTGGTCGGCCAAACTGGCGGGTGGTCAACGACGCCACGAACTGAGGCTCTCGCCGATGCGTGCCCCTCTTGGGGCACGTTGGGGTGTACACTGGGCGCGGCTGGCTCGCAGGCGCCTCAGGTCTCCAAAGTAAAAAGCCCCTCGCTTGAGGCGAGAGGCTGATTTGATTGGGCGGTGCCGTCCGGCCGATGCCGGACCTGACTTACTCGGCCGCCTGCGGACCCAGTTCGCCGCGACGGATCTGGTCGGCTTCGATCGACTCGAACAGAGCGCGGAAGTTGCCCTCGCCGAAACCCTCGTCGCCCTTGCGCTGGATGAATTCGAAGAAGATCGGGCCGATTACGGTTTTCGAGAAGATCTGCAAGAGGATCTTTGTCATGCCACCGTTCACGACACCTTCGCCGTCGATGAGGATGCCGTGCTTCTTCATCCGCTCGATCGGCTCATCATGGCCGTGCACACGGTCGTGAGACATGTCGTAGTAGGTCTCCGGCGGGCCCGGCATGAACTTCAGGCCATTGTCCGACAGCTTGTCGGTGGCATCGTAGATGCCTTCGGTGCCGACGGCGATGTGCTGGATGCCTTCGCCCTTGTACTTGCGCAGATATTCCTCGATCTGGCTCGTATCGTCCTTGGACTCGTTCAAGGGGATACGGATCTTGCCGCAGGGCGAGGTGATCGCGCGACTGACGAGGCCGGTGATGCGGCCGTCGATGTCGAAGAAGTGGATCTGCGTGAAGTTGAACAGTTCGCGGTAGAAGGCCCACCACTTGTCCATATTGCCGCGATAGACGTTGTGGGTCAGGTGGTCGAGATAATAGAAGCCGACGCCCTCGGGCTTCGGATTGCGCTCCCCGGTCCACTCGAATTCGGCCTCGTAGGCCGAGCCCTTGGCACCGTAAGTCTCGACGAAATAGAGCAGCGAACCGCCGATGCCGACGATCGCCGGGACATCGAGACACTTGTCCTTGCCTTCGTAAGGGATGGCGCCCTTCGAGACTGCATGCTCGAAGGCGTGCTTGGCATCGACGACGCGCCAGGCCATCGACGGGGCGCAGGGGCCGTGTTCGTCGACGAAGCGCATGGCGTGCGAGCCACGCTCGGCGTTCAGGATGTAATTGATGTCGCCCTGGCGCCAGACGGTGATGTTCTTGCTTCTGTGTTTGGCGACCGGGCTGTAGCCCATGCGAGTAAAGAGCTCGGCCAGCTTTTCCGGTTCCGGATGGGCGAATTCGACGAACTCGAAGCCGTCGGTGCCGGCGGGATTGTCAGCGGTAATCGTTGCCGGCGGGGCGTCATGCGGGAAGGGGCCCATCGGAAGTCTCCTCTTATTCTTCCAAACTTTGCTGGAGTATGACGCAATTCCCATGCATGATGCTTGTATTCTTGCGCGGTTTAGACAGAATGGCGCACGAAACATGCAAAATTGCGTATTAGGATGCACGAATGGAGCAGCTTGACGGGTTCGATCTCAAGATCCTCAGCGAATTGCAGCGTGACGGGCATCTGACCAACAACGAACTGTCGGAACGCATCGCGCTTTCGCCGTCGCAATGTTCGCGCCGGCGCACCCGGCTTGAAGCGGAAGGCTACATCACCGGCTACCAGGCACAGATCGACCGGCAGAAGCTCGGCCTCGATCTGATGGTGGTGATCTCGGTCACGCTCGCTACCCACAATCGCGACAATGCCAAGCGCTTCGGCAAGCTCATTTCCGGCCTGCCGGAGGTGCTGGAGGCCTATGCGCTCACCGGCGAGATGGACTACCACATGCGGGTGGTGACGCCAGATCTTGCGGGGCTGTCGCGCTTCGTCAACGACGTGCTTCTGCCGCACGACAGCGTGCAGCATGTGAAGACGTCGATCGTGCTTGAAACCTTGAAGAGCTTCGAGGGCGTGCCGATCCCCGAGCGGATGAAGGGCTGAAGCCTCAGGCAGAGGGCGGAGGGTCGAACCTGCCGATAGCGCGTTCCACTGCTTCCAGCCCGACGGCGAGCGCCTGTATCCCGGCCGGCCCGATCAGCGTGTCGAGTTCCGCCTGATAGCGGACGGCAAGCTCCGTCAATTCGCCATAGGCCCGGATGCCGGTCTTCGTCAGTTCCAGATGTTCGATGCGGCGGTCGTTTTCGTCTTCGCGCCGCGTCAGCCAGCGGCGTTTTTCGAGCAAGGCGACGGCGCGGCTGACCTTGGTCTTGTGCATGGCCGAGTGCGCGCCGACTTCGGTGGCCGTCATCGGGCGGCTTGTGCTGCCGAGGGCGGCCAGAGTGCGCCATTCCGGGCGCGTGAGCTGGTAGCGCGCCTTGTACTGGGCGGCAAAGCGCAGCGCGACGAATTCCGCGGCGCGGTTCAGCCGATAGGGCAGGAAGGCATTGAGTTCGAAGCCATCGGCGGCCATCGGGCATCCTTGATAGTTACAAAATCGATAGTTACGATTGCAACTAATATGCCGAAGGCGACGCCTGCGTCCACCCTGGGAAAAGGCCGTCGCCGCGGTATTTGGAATTGCGCCGGACCTGTGAACAGGTCGGTTCGCGAAGCCGAAGCAGGGTGCCATGAGGAGGAGGATCGACGATGCTGGACAAGGCAGGAAAACAGGCCGGGACACTGGCTAAGGCCAACGAAGCGCTTGGCTACATGCCCGGCTTCGGCAATGATTTCGAGACCGAGAGCCTGCCGGGCGCCCTGCCGCAAGGGCAGAACAGCCCGCAGAAATGTGCCTATGGCCTCTATGCCGAGCAGCTTTCGGGCTCCCCCTTTACCGCGCCGCGCGGCACCAACGAGCGGTCCTGGCTTTATCGCATCCGCCCGAGCGTTCGCCACACCGGACGTTTCAACAAAATCGACTATCCGCACTGGAAGACGGCGCCGCATGTCGCCGAGCATTCTTTGGCGCTTGGCCAGTTGCGCTGGAATCCACTGCCGGAGCCGACGGAAAAGCTGAACTTCCTGCAGGGCATCCGCACGATTACGACGGCGGGCGATGCGCCGACGCATTCGGGCATGGCAGCGCATGCCTATGCCTTCAACGCCGACATGGTGGACGACTATTTCTTCAATGCCGACGGCGAGCTGCTGATCGTTCCGGAAATGGGCGCGATCCAGGTGTTCACCGAGCTCGGCAAGATGGACGTCGAACCCTCCGAGATCTGCATCGTGCCACGCGGCACCATGTTCAAGGTGACGCGACTTGGCGACGAGAAGGTTTGGCGCGGCTATGTCTGCGAAAACTACGGCGCCAAGTTCACGCTGCCGGATCGCGGTCCGATCGGCGCAAACTGCCTGGCTAATCCGCGCGATTTCAAGACGCCGGTCGCCGCCTTCGAGGAGAAGGAGACGCCCTGCCGCGTGCATGTGAAGTGGTGCGGCGGTTTCCACGTAACCGAGATCGGCCATTCGCCGCTCGACGTCATCGCCTGGCATGGCAACTACGCGCCCTACAAATACGACCTCAAGACCTATTCGCCCGTCGGCGCGATCCTCTTTGACCATCCGGATCCGTCGATCTTCACGGTGCTGACGGCGCCCTCGGGCGAAGAGGGCACGGCGAATATCGATTTCGTTATCTTCCCGCCGCGCTGGTTGGTGGCTGAACACACTTTCCGTCCGCCCTGGTACCACCGCAACATCATGAGCGAATTCATGGGGCTGATCTACGGTCGCTACGACGCAAAGGAAGAGGGCTTCGTGCCTGGCGGCATGAGCCTGCACAACATGATGCTGGCGCATGGGCCCGATGCGTCGGGCTACGACAAAGCGACGAATAGCGAGTTGAAACCGGTGAAGCTCGACCATACGATGGCCTTCATGTTCGAGACCCGCTTCCCGCAGCAACTGACCCGCTACGCCGCCGAACTGGAGACGTTGCAGGACAACTACATCGACTGCTGGACGGATCTCAAGAAGCGGTTCAACGGGACGCCGGAAGGCGATTGGTCTTGAGTTCACGCCTGGTTTTGCTCGGCAGCAAGGGCGGTCCGGCGATCCGGCCGGGCGGCCCGTGGCCGACGTCGTCTCTGCTTCAAATCGGCGGCCGGACGGTTGTCGTCGATTGCGGCCTTGGCGTCACGCGCGGACTGACCGATGCCGGTGTGGCGCTGAAGACGCTGGACCTGATCGTCATTACCCATCTGCATTCGGATCATGTGCTGGAACTCGGGCCGCTCATTCACACGGCCTGGACCGCGGGGTTGTCGCAGCCGGTAGGCGTCTACGGGCCCACAGGCACTCGCGCCTATTGGCAGGGCTTCCTGCAATCGATGGCCTTCGATATCGAGATTCGTATCGTCGATGAGGGCCGGCCCGACCTGCGGATGCTGGTCGAGGTCATCGAGTTTTCGGAAGGCGAGATCTTCTCCGAGAACGGCCTGACGCTCTCGGCGCTGCGCGTCGACCATCCGCCGGTGACCGATTGCTTTGCGCTTCGGTTCGACGATGCGGAAGGCTCGGTCGTGTTCTCGTCCGATACAGCCTATTTCCCGCTGCTTGCTGATTTCGCCAAAGGAGCTGACATCCTCGTGCATGAGGCGATGCTCGCCGAAGGCGTCGACCGGCTGGTGGCGCGCACCGGCAATGGCGCGCGGCTGAAGGAGCATCTGCTGGCGAGCCACAGTTTCGCCGAACAGGCGGCGGCGATCGCGGCGGCCGCCGGCGTCGGACGGCTGGTGCTGCATCACCTCATCCCCGCCGACGACCCCGAGATATCTGAGGCCCACTGGATTGCGGCGGCTCGCAAAAACTGGGCGGGCGCCTTGACGATCGCCACCGACGGCCTTGTTGTGAAGATTGCGGACGATTCGTCCGCGTAAAGAAATTCCGCGACGGCCGCGAAGCGGTCTTCGGTCTGGAACAATGAGAAGTTTGAGAGGGAGGACTGCATGAAACTGGCGACACTCAAGGACAGTACGCGCGACGGAAAGCTCGTGGTCGTCTCCCGCGATCTTACCCGCTGCTCGGAGGTCGGGCACATCGCCCGCACGCTGCAGGCAGCGCTCGACGACTGGGCGCATGCGGGCCCTCGGCTTGCGCGCGTCGCCGAAGGGATCGAGACCGGTTCGCAGCCGACGATCCGCTTCCATGAACATGATGCGCTGTCGCCGTTGCCGCGCGCTTACCAATGGGCCGACGGCTCGGCCTACGTCAATCACGTCGAGCTGGTGCGCAAGGCCCGCAATGCCGAGATGCCTTCAAGCTTCTGGACCGATCCCTTGATGTACCAGGGCGGCTCCGACAGCTTCATCGCGCCGCGCGATCCGATCCCGCTTGCCGACGAGACCTTTGGCGTCGACATGGAGGGCGAGGTCGCCGTCATCGTCGACGACGTGCCGATGGGTGCGACCATCGACGAGGCACGGGCGGCGATCCAGCTCGTCATGCTCGTCAACGACGTGTCGCTGCGCGGGTTGATCCCGGCCGAGCTTGCCAAGGGTTTTGGTTTCTTCCAGTCAAAGCCGTCGTCGGCCTTTTCGCCGGTTGCCGTTTCGCCGGATGAACTGGGCGACGCCTGGGACGGCGGCAAGCTGCACCTGCCGCTCCAAGTCGACCTCAACGGCAAACCCTTCGGCCGCGCCAATGCCGGCATCGACATGACCTTCGATTTTGCGCAGCTGGTCGCGCATGCGGCCAAGACCCGGCCGCTTTCCGCCGGCACGATCATCGGTTCGGGCACCGTTTCCAACAAGCTCGACGGCGGACCGGGCAAGCCTGTTGCGGAAGGCGGTGCCGGCTATTCCTGCATCGCTGAACTCCGGATGATCGAGACGATCGCCGGCGGTGCGCCGAAAACCCAGTTCCTGAGGGTCGGCGACGTCGTGCGCATCGAGATGAAGGACAAAACCGGTCATTCCATCTTCGGAGCTATCGAACAGACCGTCGAAGCTTACAACACAGTCGGAAACGGCTGACTGACACCAACGGGCAAGGCATGAGCGAGACCGTCCTTTACGACTACTGGCGTTCGTCGGCGAGCTATCGGGTGCGCATCGCGCTCAACAGCCTCGGTGAACGCTATCGTTCTGTGCCGGTCGACCTGCTTGCCAAGGCACACAAGGCGCCGGACCATCTGGTCCGCAACCCGCAAGGGCTCGTGCCTGTCCTTGAGATCGATGGCGAGCGCTTCACGCAATCGCTCGCCATCATCGAGTACCTCGCCGAGACCCGGGCAACCTCCGGCTTCCTGCCGGATGACGCCATCGGTCGTCAGCGGGTGCGCAGCCTGTCCTATGCGATCGCCATGGACATCCACCCCGTCTGCAATCTCAGCGTCGTGTCCCACGTCATGGCCAATGCCGAGGACAGCGAGGCGGCGCGGCGCAACTGGATGCGCAAATTCATCGGCGAGGGGCTTGCCGCCTTCGAACGGTTGCTCGACCATTCCGCGACCGGGCGCTTCTGCCATGGCGACATGCCGACCATGGCGGATTTCTGCCTTGTGCCGCAGGTCTACAATGCCCGCCGATGGGACGTCGATCTTTCGGCCTGTCCGCGGCTGGTCGCGATCGACCAGAACTGCGCGGAGATCGAGGCTTTCGCCCGCGCGCACCCGGACCGCACGCCGCGCTGAGGGGCCACGCGGCTTCTCGCTTGATCCCTTCTCCTAGCACCTTCGGGCGCGCCCGCATCCTGCGGGCCGCCTTCTCTGGCCGGTTCCGTCAAGCGAATGTCGCGAATGGATCGACGGCGGCGAAAAGGCCGCGCTAGTTTTTGTATGACTGGCCGTATAAGGGGGGCCGGAAAAACCTCTGGAGCGAGAGACATACCGATGAAAAGCTATGTGCTGAACGTCAGCTGCAAGACCACCCGTGGCATCGTCGCCGCGATCACCGGCTATCTCGCCGAAAAGGGCTGTTATATCTCCGACAGTTCGCAGTTCGACGACCTCGAAACCGGCCTGTTCTTCATGCGTCTCAGCTTTATCAGCCAGGAAGGCGCAAAACTCGACGAGTTGAAGGCAGGTTTCGAAGCGGTGGTGAAGCGCTTCGACATGAACGCCGAGATCCGCGACAGCGAGGAGCGCATGAAGGTGCTGCTCATGGTGTCGCGTTTCGGCCATTGCCTCAACGACCTGCTCTATCGCTGGAAGATCGGCGCACTGCCGATCGACATCGTCGGTGTCGTCTCCAACCACTTCGACTACCAGAAGGTGGTGGTCAACCACGATATCCCGTTCCACTGCATCAAGGTGACGAAGGAGAACAAGCCGAAGGCGGAAGCCCAGCTGCTGGAACTGGTCGACCAGACCGGCGCCGAACTGATCGTGCTTGCCCGCTACATGCAGGTCCTGTCCGACGCGCTCTGCAAGAAGATGTCGGGCCGCATCATCAACATCCATCACTCCTTCCTGCCGTCGTTCAAGGGCGCCAACCCCTACAAGCAGGCCTATGAGCGCGGCGTGAAGCTGATCGGCGCGACGGCGCATTACGTCACCGCCGACCTCGACGAAGGTCCGATCATCGAGCAGGACATCGCCCGTATCACTCATGCCCAGAGTGCCGAAGACTATGTCTCGATCGGCCGTGACGTGGAAAGCCAGGTGCTGGCGCGCGCCGTGCACGCTCATATCCACAACCGTTGCTTCATCAACGGCAACCGTGTCGTCGTCTTCCCGCCGAGCCCGGGCTCCTATGCTTCCGAGCGTATGGGGTGAGGCGTCAGGCAAATCGCATGCTGAAAACGAGAAACGCCGCCGGTTCGACCGGCGGCGTTTCTCGTAGGTTGGAGCGCGAGGCGACCGGAACGCGCTACGCTATTGCAACAGCTCTAGCCCGACCGCCGTCGCCTCGCCGCCGCCGATGCAGAGCGAGGCGATGCCGCGCTTGACGCCGTTGGCGCGCATGGCGTGAAGCAATGTCACGATGATGCGGGCGCCGGATGCGCCGATCGGATGGCCGAGTGCGCAGGCGCCGCCGTTGATGTTGACGATCTCGTCCGACAGGCCGAGGTCGCGGATCGCCGCCATCGCCACCACGGCGAAGGCCTCGTTGATTTCGTAGAGGCCGACGCTGCCCTTCTCCCAGGCGAGCTTTGCCAGCAGCTTGTCGATTGCGCCAATCGGGGCGGTCGTGAACCAGGCCGGCTCCTGGGCGTGGCCCGCATGGCCCGCGACGATAGCAAGCGGGGTCAGCCCCCGCTTTTCCGCTTCGCTGGCGCGCATCAGGATCAGCGCCGCTGCCCCGTCTGATATCGACGACGAATTGGCGGCCGTCACGCTGCCGCCGTCGCGGAAGGCGGGTTTCAGCTTCGGGATCTTTGACGGATCCGATTTGGTCGGCTGTTCGTCGCGGTCGAGATTGGCGGTCTGGCGCTTGCCGGCGCCAGCGACTGACACGACTTCCTCGGCAAAGGAACCATCCTCAGCTGCGCGGGTTGCGCGCTCCAGAGATCGCAGCGCAAAGCCGTCCTGATCGGCGCGCGAGAACTGATAGTGCTCGGCCGTGTCCTCGGCATAGGTGCCCATCAGCCGGCCGGAATAGGCGTCTTCGAGGCCGTCGAGGAACATGTGGTCCTTGACTTCGCCATGACCCAGGCGGAAGCCGCCGCGCGCTTTCGGCAGCAGATAGGGCGCGTTGGTCATCGACTCCATGCCGCCGACCGCAAGCACCGACGCGCTACCGGACAGCAGAGCATCGTGGCCAAGCATCAACGCCTTCATGCCGGAGCCGCAGACCTTGGAGATGGTCGTCGACGGCGTTTCCTTGCCGAGGCCGGCGCCAAGGGCTGCCTGGCGCGCCGGGTTCTGGCCAATGCCGGCCGGCAGCACATTGCCCATCAACACCTCGTCGACAGCATCAAGGCCGGCACGATCGAGTGCGGCTTTGAGCGCTATGGCGCCGATTTCCGGCGCGGTCAAATCCTTGAGGCTGCCCTGAAAGGCGCCCATTGGTGTGCGGGCCGCCGAAACGATGACGATCGGGTCAGTTCTGCTCATGTCTTTCTCCCATACGGCAAAAGGCAATGGTTGGCGCGAGTGCGTGCCCCGCGTGTGTCCTTCTCCCCGCGTGGCGGGGAGAAGGTGGCCGGCAGGCCGGATGAGGGGCACTTTTGCCCCAACCGCCCCTCGACGTCAGATATGCAGCGCGTGCCCGAGCGCCTTCAACGCGGACTCCTGGAAAGCTTCCGATTGCGTCGGATGCGCATGGATCGTGCCGGCGATGTCTTCGAGGCGCGCGCCCATTTCGATCGCCAGGCTGAAGCTTGCCGAGAGTTCCGAGACGCCGTGGCCGACGGCCTGGATGCCGAGCACCAGGTGGTTGTCGGCGCGAGCGACGATGCGAACGAAACCGTCTTCGGCAAGCGTCGTCATGGCGCGGCCATTCGCCTGGAAGGGGAACTGGCCGATCTTGATCTCGATGCCGCTCGCACGCGCCTCGTCGGGCGACAGCCCTGCGGTGACGATCTCCGGATCGGTGAAGCAGACGGCCGGGATGCAGCGCTTGTCCCAGCTGCGCTTGTGACCGGCGACGATCTCCGCCACCATTTCCCCCTGCGCCATGGCGCGGTGCGCCAGCATCGGCTCGCCGGTGACGTCGCCGATCGCATAGATGCCGCGCATGGACGTCCGGCACTGGTCGTCGATGCGGATGAAGCGGCCAGTGCGGTCGAGGTCGATTTCCTCAAGGCCGACGCCCTCGGTCACGGGTTTGCGGCCGACGGTGACCAGCACCTTTTCGGCGGCGACATCGATTGCGCGACCGTTGTGTTCGGCTTGCAGGCTGCCGGTTTCGGCGGAGTAGCTCTTGGCGACCGTCTGGGTGAAGACCTCGATGCCGAGTTCGCCGAGACGCTTGGCGATCGGTTTCGTCAGATCGGCGTCATAGAGCGGCAGAATGCGCGGCTGCGCTTCGAGTACGGTCACGTGGCTGCCGAGCTTGGCGAAAGCGGTGCCAAGTTCGAGACCGATGTAACCGCCGCCGATGACGGCGATGCTCTTCGGCACGCTTTTCAGCGACAGGGCCTCGGTCGAGGAAATGATCGACCCGCCGAAAGGCAGGTCGGGCAGCTCGACCGGCGCCGAGCCGGTGGCAATGACGATCGTCTCGGCGCGGATGCGCTGCAGTCCGATCTCGGTCTCGACATCGACGGTCTTGCCGTCGACGAAACGGGCGGTGCCGATCACCGCCTTGACACCCGCCTTCTTCAGAAGGCCGATGACGCCGCCGTTCAGCCGTCCGACGATGCCGTCTTTCCAGGCGATGGTGCGGGCAAGGTCGATTGTCGGGTTGGCGAGCGACAGACCGAGCGGGCTGCGGCCGGAAGCGGCCGAGCGCAGCTTATGAAACTCTTCCGCCGCGTGGATGAGGGCCTTGGAGGGAATACAGCCGACATTGAGGCAGGTGCCGCCGGCTTTCGCCTTTTCGACGATGACCGTGTCGATGCCGAGCTGGCCGGCGCGGATTGCGCAGATGTAGCCGCCGGGGCCGGCGCCGATGACGAGCAGCTTGCAGGAAATTTCCTTCATGATCGCCTCAGGCCTCCACGAAAATAAGCGCCGGCGTTTCGAGCAGGGTCTTCAGCCGCTGCACGAAGACGGCCGCATCCCAGCCGTCGATGACGCGGTGATCGAAGCTCGAGGACAGGTTCATGATCTTGCGCGGCACGAACTGCGTGCCATCCCAGACCGGGCGGACGGCGAGCTTGTTGACGCCGATGATCGCGACTTCCGGATGGTTGATGACCGGCGTGGAGACGATGCCGCCGAGCGCGCCGAGCGAAGAGATGGTGATGGTCGATCCGGTGAGCTCGTCGCGGGTGGCCGTGCCGGTGCGGGCAGCGTCCGCCAGGCGATTGAGCTCGTTGGCACAATCCCAGATGCCGCGGGCTTCGGCATGGCGCACGACCGGAACGGTGAGGCCGGCCGGGGTCTGCGTCGCGATGCCGATATGCACGCCGTGATGGCGGCTGATGATGCCGGCGCCGTCGTCGAAAGTGGCATTGACGGCGGGTTGATCGGCAATGGTGCGCACGAGCGCGCGCATCAGATAGGGCAGGATGGTCAGCTTCGGCTGGTCGGGTTTGCGGTCGCGGTTCATCGTCGTCCGCAGGTCCTCGAGCGCCGTCATGTCGACCTCTTCCACATAGGTGATGTGGGGAATGCGCGAGGTCGAAAGCGACATCTTCTCGGCGATGCGACGGCGAAGGCCGGTTACCTTGATCTCGTCGACGGCGGTCTTGCGCTGCAGGCCGGCCGGCGCAAGCGCCGGCTGGGCGCCGCGGGCGATGAACTGGTCGAGGTCATCATGGGTGATGCGGCCAGCCGGACCGGTGCCGGTCACCTGGCGCAGATCGACGCCGCTTTCCTTGGCGCGCAGGCGCACCGCCGGCGAGGCAAGGGCCTTCTCCAATCGTTCGCCAGCGGCATGTGCGCCGTTGGCGTGGACACCGTTCGTGGTCGGCGCCTTGACCTCGACCTTGGCGGGCTGGGCCGGCTTGGAGACCGGCGCGGGCGCCTCAGTCTTCACTGCGGGTTTTTCTTCCACCTTCGCGACAGGCTTCTCTTCCACGGGAGCAGCCGTTTCGCCTTCGCCTGATATTTCGATGCGCACGAGCGGCGCCTTCACCGCAACGGTGTCGCCTACCTCGGCGCCGAGCCAGAGCACGGTGCCGGTGACGGGCGAGGGGATTTCGACGGTCGCCTTGTCGGTCATCACGGCGGCGAGCACCATGTCCTCGCGCACGGGGTCACCGGGCTTCACATGCCATTCGACGAGTTCAGCCTCGGCCACGCCTTCGCCGACATCGGGCATCTTGATTACGAATTCGCCCATGTCAGGCCTCCATCACTTCGACGAGCGCGCGTCCGACGCGCGCGGGGCCGGGGAAATAGTCCCATTCCTGCGCGTGCGGGTAGGGCGTGTCCCAGCCGGCGACGCGCACGACGGGCGCTTCGAGATGGTAGAAGCAGTGCTCCTGCACGAGGGCGGCAACTTCGCCGCCGAAGCCCGACGTCAGCGTCGCTTCGTGCACGACGACGCAGCGCCCGGTCTTTTCCACCGACTTGACGATCGTATCGAGGTCGAGCGGCAGCAGACTGCGCAGGTCGATCACCTCGGCGTCGATGCCGGTTTCCTCGGCAGCCGCGAGCGCCACGTGCACCATGGTGCCATAGGCGACGACGGTGACGGCGGAGCCCTCTCGGCGGACTTCCGCCTTGCCGATCGGAACGGTGTAGTGGCCTTCCGGCACCTCGCCGAGATCGTGTTTCGACCAGGGAATGACTGGCCGGTCATGATGGCCGTCGAAGGGGCCGTTGTAGAGCCGCTTCGGTTCCAGGAACATCACCGGATCCGGATCCTCGATCGAGGCGATCAGCAGGCCCTTGGCGTCGTAGGGATTGGAGGGCACGACGACTTTCAGGCCGCAGACATGGGTGAAAAGCGCTTCGGGGCTCTGACTATGAGTCTGGCCACCGAAGATGCCGCCGCCGGTCGGCATGCGCAGGACGATCGGGCAGGTGAAATCACCGTTGGAGCGGTAACGAATACGGGCCGCTTCCTGGGTGATCTGGTCGTAGGCCGGATACATATAGTCGGCGAACTGGATCTCGACGCAGGGCTTCAGCCCGTAGGCGGCCATGCCGATCGCCGTGCCGACGATGCCGCTTTCGCTGATCGGCGCGTCGAAACAGCGGGTCTTGCCGTATTTCGCCTGGAGGCCTTGCGTGCAACGGAAGACGCCACCGAAATAGCCGACGTCCTCGCCGAAGACGACGACATTGTCGTCGCGCTCCATGGAGACATCCATGGCGCTGCGCACGGCTTCGATCATTGTCATTCTGGCCATATCAGTATCCTGCCTTCTGCCGCTGGCGGCGAATGTGCGGCGGCATCTCGGCATAGACGCCCTCGAAGATATCGCGCACCGACGGCTTGCCGCCGGCATGCAGCGTGCCGTGGCCCTCGGCCTGTTTCTGGGCCTGGATCACTTCGTCGGTGATCTCGGCTTCCGCCTGCGCATGACGCTCTTCCGACCAGGCGCCGCGAAGGATGAGGTGCTTCTTCAATCTCAGGACCGGGTCGCCGAGCGGCCAGGCCTCGGATTCCGTCTTCGGGCGATAGGCGCTCGGATCGTCGGAGGTCGAATGGGCGCCGACGCGGTAGGTGACGTATTCGATCAGGGTCGGGCCGAGATTGCGCCTTGCACGCTCGGCCGCCCATTTGGCGACGGCGTAGACGGCGAGATAGTCGTTGCCGTCGACGCGCAGGGCCGGAATGCCGAAGCCGAGGCCGCGGGCGGCAAAGGTGCCGGAGCCGCCACGGGCAATGCCCTGGAAGGTCGAGATCGCCCACTGATTGTTGACGATGTTGAGGATAACCGGTGCCTTGTAGGTGGAGGCAAAGACGAGCGCCGAGTGGAAGTCCGATTCCGCCGTCGAGCCGTCGCCGATCCAGGCGGCTGCGATCTTGGTGTCGCGCTTGATGGCCGACGCCATCGCCCAGCCGACCGCCTGTACATATTGGGTGGCGAGGTTGCCGGAGATGGTGAAGAAGCCATGCTCCTTGGAGGAATACATGATCGGCAGCTGCCGGCCGCGCAGAGGGTCGCTCTCGTTCGAGAAGATCTGGTTCATCATCTCGACCATGGGATAGCCGTCGGCGATCAGAAGACCGGCCTGTCGATAGGTCGGGAAGTTCATGTCGCCCTTCACCAACGCCTTGCGGAAGGCGCAACTGACGGCCTCTTCGCCCAGATGCTGCATGTAGAAGGAGGTCTTGCCCTGGCGCTGCGCCATGACCATGCGCGCATCGAAGGCGCGCAGCAGCATCATGTGCCTGAGGCCGGAGAGCAACTCGTCATCCGAAAGCAGCCCGGCCCAGGGACCAACCGCTTCGCCGTCGCGGTTCAAGACGCGGATGATCGAATAGGCGAGGTCGCGCATC
Source organism: Ensifer sp. YR511 (assembly GCF_900103045.1). Taxonomy (NCBI): domain Bacteria; kingdom Pseudomonadati; phylum Pseudomonadota; class Alphaproteobacteria; order Hyphomicrobiales; family Rhizobiaceae; genus Ensifer; species Ensifer sp. YR511. The sequence continues at coordinate 154,266 of NZ_FNGR01000013.1, read as the reverse complement.
TCTTCCGGCGCGACGTCCACCTCCGGGCGCGGCACGGAGCCGGCCTTCGGGATCTTGACGTTGGAGAAATCCGGCTGGCCGCCGGGCCGAACGGCGGGTTCGGGGACATGCAGGCTAAGTCGATCGAGATCGCTCATGCGGTTTCCGGCCTCCTCCGGAGTGCGCAGTGCACCAAATCAAGATCGGTTCCAGTCGAACCGCTCTTCATTTCTGTTCTCACGCATTTCCGGACGCAAAGGCGCTAGCACCCTCGCTGGAAATGCTCTGGGACGGGATAACGATGGGCCTGAGGTGTACGAGGACGTGCAATGTGACCGGCAAGGCTCCTCCGCCCAAGGTCTGCACAGACTCCTCCTAAAAGCCCCCGCTCTCCCGACGGGAATGCTCACAGACTGCCACGAGTTCCGGGGCTTATGAAGGTCTTTCCGTGTTGCGGGGCAGGGGCAGGCGAAGAAAGATAGAATCCTGCCGGGAGTGCGCCCACGCGTTGTGTCGTTCACCTTCTTGCCGGTCGTTGCCGGTAATTTTCTTTCGCGGCGATCCGTCGGCGGTAGCGCTCAGACCGGCGGGGCGATGGTGATCGGCGTTCCATCGAGGAAGCGCGAGAGCCGGAATGGCGTCGGATCGACGATCGGTTTCTCGCCGGTTACGAGGTCGGCGACGAGGTGTCCGGCGCCAGGCCCGATGCCAAAACCGTGGCCGGAAAAACCCGTCGCGACAATGAGGCCCGGAACGGTTTCGGCGGGTGAGATGACGGGGACGGCATCGGGCATCACATCGATCAGTCCTCCCCATATCTGTTGCACCTTGGTTTTGCGCAGGAATGGCAAGGCCCTGCCGGCGGCGTCGAGGGCCCGGAGGGCGCGCCGCGAATCCGGATTGGGATCGAGCACGCGGTGGCGCTCGAAGGCGCCGGGCCGGTCGAGCGGGACGGTGCCGATCTCGAACAATTCGTTCCAGCTCTGGGCGTTGATGCCCACCTGCACGGCATCGCCCTCCGCCTTTCGCGCCGGCTGGAAATCCCGGAAGAATGCGAAGCTGTCGGGCACGACCGCGTGCAGGTTGGCGGCACCGTCGGCAATCGTGTAACCGCCATCGAGGCGCTTGCGATAGGCATAGGTCGCGGTTGCGCCGGCCCCTTCCGGACCGCCGGAGACCGGCCCGGTTCTCAACACCGTATTCCGCACCTTCAGCTGCGGCAGCCGGATGCCGAGGCTTTTGAGAAAGAGCCTGGACCAGGCGCCGCCGGCGACGATGACGGTCGACGTCTCGATGCGGCCTCTCTCGGTGACGACGGCGGAGATCCGGCCCGCTGCCTTTTCGACCCCGCGCACGGCGCAGCCCGTCAGGATACGGGCACCGGCGCGGCGTGCACCGGCGACAATCGCGGGCACCGCCTTCTGCGGTTCTGCCCGGCCGTCGCTCGGCGTGAAGAGCCCGCCTTGGTAGCGGATGGCGGCGCCCGGCATCATCGCCTCTGTCGTGTCGGAGCTGAGTTGCACGCTGTCGACGCCGTAGGGTCGGGCCATGGCGAGCCATGCGTCGCGATTGGCGATGTCGCGCTCATTCTCGGAGACATAGAGAATGCCGCTGCGGCGAAAGCCGGTCTCGCCACTGATGCGCGCGTCGAGCGTGTCCCAGATCTTCAGCGCCTCGATCGCCAGCGGGATTTCGCGCTCGTCACGGCCCATCACCCGAACCCAGCCCCAGTTGCGGCTCGATTGCTCGGCGCCGGGCGTGCCCTTCTCGCAGAGCACGACGTCGATACCGCGTTCGGCAAGGAAGAGGGCGGTGCTGACGCCGATGATGCCGCCGCCGACGATGACGACGTCGGCCCTGGCGGGCAGGGTGGTGTCTGTGGCGATCGGATCGAGCGTGGGACCGGGCATGGGGAGGGCACTTTCGGGCAGGAGGTGTCGCGGCCATCGGTGCATGCCGCCGCCGCGAGATCAAGACCTGCAATCTGGCCGTCGTCGGCCGGCGCTCGGTTGCTGGCAATCTTTTATCGCCAACCCGTCCGGTTCGCCGCGAGACGGTCTTTCGGAATTTTGCGCGTGCTTCTATGCTCGCGCGCATGAGTGAGAGCCGCCCCGATCTTCGCCCCGTCCTGCGCATCGATTTTCCGCCCGCCGACCGGCTCGGCCGCGGCAAGATCCTCTTGCTCGAACTGATCCGCGAGACCGGCTCCATCTCCGCCGCCGGCCGGGCGATGGACATGTCGTACCGCCGCGCCTGGCTGCTGGTCGATGCCCTGAACCGGATGTTCAGCGAGCCTTCGGTAGAATCGCAGCGCGGCGGCAAGCAGGGTGGCGGAGCCCTGGTGACGCCGTTCGGCGAAGAGCTTATCCGGCGCTACCGCGAGATGGAGGAGAAGGCGCGCCTTGCGATCGGCGAGGATCTGGCCTGGCTCGAATCCGTTCGGAGCAGCGATACACGAGCGTCCGATACGGCCGAGGCTGTTTCCCAAAAGGCCTAATGCATGTCGCGCAAAAGCGTGCAGCGGTATTGCGGCAACGACATGCATAAAAACAAGAGCTTAAAGCCTGGCGCGTGAATGCGTTTTCATGCGACAGGCTTTAGTGATCGATCGCGACCGACTTGATGACGGCATAGATGGTTCTGCCGGGAACAAGCTGCAGCGCGTCGCGGGAAAAGCGGGTAATGCGGGCGGCAATCGTCGCCTCGCCGCAGGTCACCCGGACATCGACGCTGCCATCCTCCTCCGATGTCAGCGTCAGAATGCGCCCTTCGAGTACGTTGAGCGCACTGATTTCCACTGGCCTTGAGGTCGCCAGCATGACGTCGCGGGCGGCGATGTGCAGGCGAAGCCTGACGCCGGCCGTCGCGCTGACACCAGCGATGCGCAGCCGTTCCCGCCCGACCCGGACGGTCGTCAGTTCGTGCACCGGATCGGTTCCCTCGACTTCGCCCTCCAGCAGGACACCGGCCTCGCGCCTGCCGGTGGCAAGCGTTGCGGCGGGCGCGCTCAACACCTCGGCGGCCGCGCCCGATGCGGTGACCCGACCGCTTTCGAGCACGACCACGCGCCGGGCCAACCGGGCGACTTCGCTGACGGAATGGCTGACATAGACGATCGGGATGCGCGCATCGTCGCGCAGCCGTTCGAGATAGGGCAGGATTTCGGCCTTGCGCGCCTCGTCGAGCGCGGCCAGCGGCTCATCCATCAAAAGCAGGCGCGGTGCCGCGAGCAAGGCGCGGCCGATGGCGACGCGCTGCTTTTCGCCGCCGGAAAGGGCCGAAGGGTTGCGTTCGAGCAGATGGCCGATGCCGAGCAGGTCGACGATGCGGGTAAACTCATTGCCGGTGCCGCTCTTGCCGGCGAACCAGCGGCCATAGGCGAGGTTGCGGCGTACACTCAAATGCGGAAACAGCCGCGCCTCCTGGAAGACATAGCCGAAGCGCCGGCGGTGCACCGGCGTGAAGATCCTGTTCTCGCTGTCGGCGATGACGTCGCCATCGAGCAGGACACGGCCGCTTTCGGGCTTCAGAAGCCCGGCGATGATGTTGATGAGCGAGGTCTTGCCTGAGCCGGAGCGGCCGAACAGCGCCGTCACGCCGCCATCGGAACTAAAGGCGGCGTCGAGCGAGAAATTGCCGAGCTGGTGGCGGGCTTCAACGATGAGGCTCATTGGGCGGCCACCCGGCGTGCGGCGAAGGTCGCCAGCAGTTCGGAGAAGATGAGCGCGGCCATGGAAATGATGACGGAAATGATTGTCAGCCGCATGGCGCCGGCGTCGCCGCCCGGCACCTGGGTGAAGGTGTAGATGGCGGCCGAAAGCGTCTGCGTTTCGCCGGGAATGTTGGAGACGAAGGTGATCGTGGCGCCGAACTCGCCCATCGCCTTGGCAAAGGCGATGATCATGCCGGCGATGATGCCGGGAATGATCAGCGGCAGCGTGACGGTGGCAAAGACCCAGAGGGGGCTCGCGCCGAGCGTGGTCGCCGCGTCCTCGAGCTTGCGGTCAACCGCCTCGATCGACAGGCGGATGCTGCGCACCATCAACGGGAAGGCCATGACGGCGCAGGCAAGGGCAGCGCCGGTCCAGCGGAAGGAAAAGACGAGGCCAAAATAATCGGCGAAGAAGGCGCCGAGCGGGCCGCGGCGGCCGAAAAGCAGGAGCAGCAGGAAGCCGGTGACGACAGGCGGCAGGATCAGCGGCAGATGAACGAGGCCGTTCAGCAGTGTCTTGCCCCAGAAGCGCCCGCGGGCAAGCAGCATGGCGACGACGAGTGCGAAGGGCAGGCTGCAGATCATTGCGACGGTTGCGATACGCAGGCTCAACAGGATCGCCGTCCATTCCGCATCGCTCACTGCAAGCCAGTCCAATGGATATCGCTCCCCAATACGAGGCTTGTGGGACGCGGCTGTCTGCCCCCTATGCCTCTGACAAATGTTCGCGTCGCCCGCGTTTGGGCGCGGGCGTCGCGAACATGACGTTAGATGCTTCGCCTGCCTCTGGACAGACGGCACTAGCGCCTATTTCAGCCGGCTACTTCAGGACTGTGAAGCCCTGCTTTTCAAAGAGTTCGGCAGCCTTTGCCGACTTGACGAAGTCGATGTAGGCGGCCGCATCAGGGCTCTTGCTCTCGGCCGTGATCGCGATCGGGTAGATGATCGGCGGATGGCTGTCTTCCGGGAAGGTGCCGACGACCTTGACGCCCGGGTCTGCCGCGGCATCGGTCTGGTAGACGATGCCGTACGGCGCTTCGCCGCGCGAAACGAGCAGGAGGGCGGCACGCACGCTTTCAGCGCCGGCGACCTTGGCCTCCACGGCCTTCCAGGCGTCGAGCTTTTCGAGCGCAGCCTTGCCGTACTTGCCGGCCGGAACGGAATCGACGGCACCCATGGCAAGGCGACCGTCACCGAGAATGCCAGCGAGATCGAAGCCCTGCTTGATTTCGACCGGGGCAGCGTCCTGCTTGCCGGAGACGAGCACGATGCGGTTGCCGAGCAGGTTTGCGCGGGTGTCGTCCTTGATCAGCTTCTTTTCGGCGAGGTAGTCCATCCAGGCGAGGTCGGCAGAGATGAAGACGTCGGCGGGCGCGCCCTGTTCCACCTGCTTGGCCAGTGCCGAGCTGGCCGCGTAGGAAACGGTCGTTTCCTTGCCACTTTCCTTCTGCCACTCGGCATTGATCGCATCGAGCGCGTTCTTCAGGCTCGCAGCCGCAAAGACCGTCACCTTTTCTTCCGCCTGTGCGGACGCCGGCAGAACACTTGCGCCGGCCCAGGCGAGGCCGAGCGCCAGCACCAGTCCCTTCAGCCAGTCTCTTCTCTTGATCATCGATTTCCCTCCAACGATGCGTGATATCTCTTAGGATACAACGATATCGCCTCCTGATTACCGTTGTATCTGTTGAAATACAATGCTCCTCAAAAGGGCTAGCGTAATACCCGTGTGGTTGTGGCCGCCCGGCAAAACCGGTGCAGCATTCCCGCGGCGGGCGCGATTGGGCTTGCGATGATGTCCGGGCGGCCTAAATTGCGGCCTCGATCCCCTGACATGGAGCGGACGTGCAATGGAAACGGCAGTGAAGCTTGAAGAAAGCTGGAAGGAAGCGTTGGCACCGGAATTCGCCAGCGCCTACATGGCTGACCTCAAGCAGTTCCTCGTGGCCCAGAAGAACGAGGGCCGGCAGATTTTCCCTCGCGGGCCGGAGTATTTTCGCGCGCTCGACCTGACGCCGCTCGACAAGGTGCGCGTGGTCATTCTCGGCCAAGATCCCTATCACGGTGACGGCCAGGCGCATGGGCTCTGCTTCAGCGTTCGCCCCGGTGTCCGGACGCCGCCGTCGCTGGTCAACATCTACAAGGAACTGAATACCGATCTCGGTATTCCGCCGGCGCGTCACGGTTTTCTCGAAAGCTGGGCAAGGCAGGGCGTGCTGCTTTTGAACAGCGTGCTGACGGTAGAGCGCGGGAACGCTGCGTCACACCAGGGTCACGGTTGGGAAAAGTTCACGGATGCGATCATCCGTGCGGTCAACGAGGCCGAGCATCCCGTCGTCTTCATGCTTTGGGGCTCCTATGCGCAGAAGAAGGCGGCCTTCGTCGACCGCTCGCGCCATCTTGTCCTGAGGGCACCACATCCGTCGCCGCTCTCAGCCCATTCCGGCTTTCTCGGCTGCCGGCATTTTTCCCAGGCCAATGCCTTCCTTGAAGGCAAAGGCTTCGATCCGATCGACTGGCGGTTGCCGGAAAATCCGGCTGCGGACATCAACTGAAGGCTTGGCGCGAATGACGGCTTTGTCGTCGCCCCGAGGCCTTGCCTTGGCGGCGGCGATCCGCCTAAGACGCCCGAACGAAATGGCGGAGGCGGGCATGCGCAAAATTCTGATCATCGGCATCGGTTCGGGCAATCCCGAACACATGACCGTGCAGGCGATCAACGCGCTGAACCGCGCCGACGTGCTCTTTATCCCGACCAAGGGAGCGAAGAAGACCGAGCTTGCCGAAGTGCGCCGCGACATCTGCGCCCGCTACGTCACGCGCAAGGACAGTCGCACCGTCGAGTTCGCGGTGCCCGTGCGGCGCACCGAAGGCGTCAGCTATGACGGCAGCGTCGATGACTGGCACGCCCAGATCGCTGGGATTTACGAAGCGCTTCTGTCGAAGGAGTTGGGCGAAGAGGGAACTGGCGCGTTTCTCGTCTGGGGCGACCCGATGCTCTATGACAGCACCATTCGCATCGTCGAGCGGGTCAGGGCACGCGGTGAGGTCGCCTTCGCCTACGACGTCATTCCCGGGATCACCAGTCTGCAGGCGCTTTGCGCCAGCCACCGCATTCCGCTGAACCTCGTCGGCAAGCCGGTGGAGATCACCACGGGGCGTCGGCTGCACGAAAGCTTTCCCGAGAAGAGCCAGACCTCGGTCGTCATGCTCGATGGCGAACAGGCGTTTCAGCGGGTCGAGGACCCGGAGGCGGAGATCTATTGGGGCGCCTATCTCGGCACGCCGGATGAGATCGTCATTTCCGGCCGCGTGGCTGAGGTGAAGGACCGGATCCTTGAAACGCGGGCGGCGGCGCGCGCGAAGATGGGATGGATCATGGACATCTATCTCCTGCGCAAGGGCGCCGACTTCGACGAGTGACGGGGAGGGCCGATCTGCGTCGTGTTTGATCTCACTCAAGGTTTGCGGCTGTGTTATAGCGTCTTAAGAGGCTTCTTCAGGGAGGAGAGCCTCAAGTGATGACGGATTTGATGACCAGCTGCGCCCTTCCATTGACCGGAGAAACCGGCACCGTCGCTTCGATGCGCCGCGGCGCCTGCCCGTCCTTGGCAGAGCCGATGCAGACCGGCGACGGCCTGCTCGTCAGGGTGAGGCCAACGGATGACAGTCTGACGCTGCCGAAGGTCATTGCCCTTGCCACGGCTGCCGAGCGCTTCGGCAATGGCATCATCGAGATTACCGCGCGCGGAAACCTGCAGCTTCGCGGCCTGAGTGCAGCTTCGGTGCCGATGCTGGCGCAGGCGATCGGCGATGCGGAGATCGCCATTGCCAAGGGGCTCGCGATAGAGGTGCCGCCTCTCGCCGGCATCGACCCGGACGAGATCGCCGATCCGCGGCCGATTGCCACCGAGCTTCGTGAAGCGTTGGGTGCGCGCCAGGTGCCGTTGAAGCTTGCACCCAAATTATCCGTCGTCATCGATAGCGGTGGCCGGTTTGGTCTCGGCGCTGTCGTCGCCGACATTCGCCTTCAGGCGGTTTCGACTGTCGCGGGGGTCGCCTGGGTGCTGTCGCTTGGCGGCACGGCAACGAAGGCATCGATCGTCGGGACGTTGGCCGGCAACGCGGTCGTGCCGGCCCTGATCACCATTCTCGAGAAACTGGCGAGCCTAGGCACGACGGTGCGCGGGCGCGATCTGGACCCGTCGGAAATCCGCGCGCTCTGTCGCTGTGAGACATCGTCCGAACGCCCGGCCGCTCCGCGTTCGGCCGCAATACCCGGCATTCATGCGCTGGGTAACGCCGACACCGTTCTCGGCCTCGGTCTGGCCTTTGCTCAGGTGGAGGCCGCCGCGCTGGCATCCTACCTGCATCAGGTCCAGGCGCTTGGCGCCAATGCGATCCGGCTTGCGCCCGGGCACGCCTTCTTCGTCCTCGGCCTTTGCCCCGAGACCGCGGCTGTGGCGCAGAGCCTGGCAGCGTCACACGGTTTTCGCATTGCCGAGCAGGATCCGCGCAACGCGATCGCCACCTGCGCCGGCAGCAAGGGTTGCGCCTCGGCGTGGATGGAAACCAATGGCATGGCCGAGCGCCTCGTCGAGACGGCGCCGGAATTGCTGGACGGGTCGCTCACCGTGCATCTCTCCGGCTGCGCCAAGGGCTGCGCCCGGCCGAAGCCGTCCGAACTGACGCTTGTCGGTGCGCCATCAGGATACGGGCTTGTCGTAAATGGGGCTGCCAATGGCTTGCCAAGCGCCTACACCGATGAGAATGGAATGGGATCCGCCCTTGCCCGGCTCGGCCGGCTGGTGCGGCAAAACAAAGACGCTGGCGAATCGGCGCAGTCCTGTCTTACACGGCTCGGAGCTGCGCGCGTCTCGGCAGCGTTCGAACAGGGATAGACATGCCTGAGTATGATTACATTCGCGATGGCAACGCCATCTACGAGCGTTCCTTCGCCATCATCCGCGCCGAGGCCGATCTGTCGCGCTTCTCCGAAGAGGAAGCGGATCTGGCGGTGCGCATGGTGCACGCCTGCGGTTCCGTCGAGGCGACCAGGCAGTTCGTGTTTTCTCCCGATTTCGTAAGCTCGGCCCGTGCGGCGCTGAAAGCCGGTGCGCCGATCCTCTGCGATGCCGAGATGGTTGCGCACGGTGTCACCCGCGCCCGTCTGCCGGCCGGCAACGAGGTGATCTGCACGCTGCGCGATCCTCGCACGCCCGGCCTTGCGGCCGAGATCGGCAACACCCGCTCCGCCGCAGCCCTAAAGCTCTGGAGCGAGCGGCTGGCCGGTTCGGTGGTCGCGATCGGCAACGCACCGACGGCGCTGTTCTTCCTCTTGGAAATGCTGCGCGACGGCGCGCCGAAGCCGGCGGCAATCCTCGGCATGCCCGTCGGTTTCGTCGGCGCGGCGGAATCGAAGGATGCGTTGGCCGAGAATTCCTATGGCGTTCCCTTCGCCATCGTGCGCGGCCGGCTCGGCGGCAGCGCCATGACGGCGGCAGCGCTCAACTCGCTCGCGAGGCCGGGCCTGTGAGCGGCGTCGGCGTGGGGCGCCTGATCGGTGTTGGGACCGGCCCCGGTGATCCGGAACTTTTGACGGTCAAGGCGGTGAAGGCGCTCGGGCAAGCCGATGTGCTTGCCTATTTCGCCAAGGCCGGGCGAAGCGGTAACGGCCGCGCGGTGGTCGAGGGTCTGCTGAAGCCCGATCTTGTCGAGCTGCCGCTATACTATCCGGTGACGACCGAAATCGACAAGGACGATGGCGCCTACAAGACCCAGATCACCGACTTCTACAATGCGTCGGCCGAAGCGGTAGCGGCGCATCTTGCCGCCGGGCGCACGGTCGCCGTGCTCAGTGAAGGCGACCCGCTGTTCTATGGTTCCTACATGCATCTGCATGTGCGGCTCGCCAATCGTTTCCCGGTCGAGGTGATCCCCGGCATTACCGCCATGTCCGGCTGTTGGTCGCTTGCCGGCCTGCCGCTGGTGCAGGGCGACGACGTGCTCTCGGTGCTTCCGGGCACCATGGCCGAGGCCGAGCTCGGCCGCAGGCTTGCGGATACCGAAGCCGCCGTGATCATGAAGGTCGGGCGCAATTTGCCGAAGATCCGTCGGGCGCTCGCTGCCTCCGGCCGTCTCGACCAGGCCGTCTATGTCGAACGCGGCACGATGAAGAACGCGGCGATGACGGCTCTTGCGGAAAAGGCCGACGACGAGGCGCCCTATTTCTCGCTGGTGCTCGTTCCCGGCTGGAAGGACCGACCATGACCGGTACGCTCTATGTCGTCGGTACCGGACCGGGCAGCGCCAAGCAGATGACGCCGGAAACGGCGGAAGCCGTTGCGGCCGCTCAGGAGTTTTACGGCTACTTTCCCTATCTCGACCGGCTGAACCTCAGACCGGATCAGATCCGTGTCGCCTCGGACAACCGCGAGGAGCTCGATCGGGCACAGGACGCGCTGACGCGGGCTGCGGCAGGCGTGAAGGTCTGCATGGTCTCCGGTGGCGATCCCGGTGTCTTTGCCATGGCGGCCGCCGTCTGCGAGGCGATCGACAAGGGACCGGCGGAATGGAAGTCGGTTGAACTGGTGATCACGCCCGGCGTGACCGCGATGCTCGCCGTTGCCGCCCGCATCGGCGCGCCGCTCGGTCATGATTTCTGTGCGATCTCGCTTTCCGACAATCTGAAGCCCTGGGAAGTCATCACCCGGCGCCTCAGGCTGGCGGCGGAAGCGGGCTTCGTCATTGCGCTCTACAATCCGATCAGCAAGGCGCGGCCCTGGCAGCTCGGTGAGGCCTTCGAGCTTCTGCGCAGCGTTCTGCCGGCAACGGTTCCGGTCATCTTCGGCCGTGCGGCCGGGCGGCCGGACGAACGGATCGCGGTGATGCCGCTCGGCGAGGCCGATGCCAACCGCGCCGACATGGCGACCTGCGTCATCATCGGCTCGCCGGAGACGCGCATCGTCGAGCGCGACGGCCAACCCGATCTCGTCTACACGCCGCGCTTCTATGCAGGGGCGAGCCAGTGAGCGATGCGGTTGAGTGCCTCGTCGCAACTGCCGACCGTCGGCACGTCCGCGGGCTTGCGCCGCTCGACCATGATCACCTCGATGCCGAGCCGGCGCGCTGCGGCAATCTTGCCGTAGGTGGCGCTGCCGCCGCTGTTCTTGGCGACGATCACATCGATCTGCCGGCTCCTGAGCAACGCGGCTTCATCGGCTTCCGCAAAGGGACCGGTCGCCAGGATCGCCTCCTGGTCGGGCAGATTAAGCGGCGGCGTCACCGGATCGACGCTGCGGATGACGTAGCTGTGCTGCGGCGCGACCTCGAAGTGGAAAGCTTCCTGTCGACCTATCGCCAGGAAGACGCGGCGTCGCCGATCACCGAGCGCGCTGACGGCCTCGACAACGCTATCGACAGCAGTCCAGCGGTCGCCAGGCAGGAGCACCCATTCCGGTCGGCGGAGGGCGATAAGCGCAACGCCGGTTCTTTGCGCTGCGTCCGCGGCGTTGTGCGAAATGCGTGCGGCAAAGGGGTGCGTCGCATCGACCAGCAGCGCGATGTTTTCGTCATGCAGGAAATGCGCCAGCCCATCGGCGCCGCCAAAGCCGCCGATGCGCGTCTTGACCGGCTGCGGCCGCGGGTCCGCGGTGCGGCCGGCCAGCGAGATGGCGGTGTCGTAGCGGACATCTTCGGCCAAGCGGCGCGCGAGTTCGCGTGCCTCGGTGGTGCCACCCAGAATCAGAATACGAGGTTTTTCCATGGCTGACGTGTCGAACAGCGAACCCGCCATCGTCTCCCCCTGGCTGACCGTCATCGGTATCGGTGAGGATGGTGTAGCGGGTCTCGGCGACGAGGCCAAGCGGCTGATCGCCGAAGCGCCGGTCGTCTACGGCGGCCATCGTCATCTGGAGCTCGCCGCCTCCCTCATCACCGGCGAAGCGCACAATTGGCTAAGCCCCCTCGAACGCTCGGTCGTCGAGATCGTCGCGCGTCGCGGCAGCCCGGTGGTGGTGCTTGCCTCGGGCGACCCATTCTTCTTCGGCGTCGGCGTGACGCTGGCGCGCCGCATCGCCTCGGCCGAAATACGCACGCTTCCGGCGCCGTCGTCGATCAGTCTTGCCGCCTCGCGCCTCGGCTGGGCGCTGCAGGATGCGACGCTCGTCTCCGTACATGGGCGGCCGCTGGATCTGGTGCGACCGCATTTGCATCCGGGGGCGCGTGTGCTTACGCTCACGTCGGACGGCGCGGGTCCGCGAGACCTTGCCGAGCTTCTGGTTTCAAGCGGCTTCGGTCAGTCGCGACTGACCGTGCTCGAAGCGCTGGGCGGCGCCGGCGAACGGGTGACGACGCAGATCGCCGCGCGCTTCATGCTCGGCCTCGTGCATCCTTTGAACGTCTGCGCCATTGAGGTGGCGGCCGACGAGGGCGCGCGCATCCTGCCGCTTGCCGCCGGCCGCGACGATGCGCTGTTCGAACATGACGGGCAGATCACCAAGCGCGAGGTCCGGGCGCTGACGCTGTCGGCACTCGCACCGCGCAAGGGCGAACTGCTATGGGACATCGGCGGCGGCTCTGGCTCGATCGGCATCGAATGGATGCTCGCCGATCCGACCATGCAGGCGATCACCATTGAGGTGGAGCCGGAGCGGGCAGCGCGCATCGGCCGCAACGCGACGATGTTCGGCGTGCCCGGGCTGACGGTTGTCGAAGGCGAGGCGCCGGCGGCGCTTGCCGGCCTGCCACAACCGGACGCGATCTTCATCGGCGGCGGCGGCAGCGAAGACGGCGTCATGGAAGCAGCGATCGAGGCGCTCAAGTTAGGCGGACGGCTGGTTGCCAACGCGGTGACGACGGACATGGAAGCGGTGCTGCTCGATCATCACGCGCGGCTCGGCGGTTCGCTGATCCGCATCGATATCGCGCGTGCAGGACCCATCGGTGGCATGACCGGCTGGAAGCCGGCCATGCCGGTCACCCAATGGTCGTGGACGAAGGGCTAAAGCAGTTCCAGCGAAAGTGTGACGCGGTTTTGCGTCCGGAACTGCGCAAGAAAAAGAAAGAGTAACCTATGACGGTACATTTCATCGGCGCCGGCCCGGGAGCCGCAGACCTGATCACGGTGCGTGGTCGCGACCTGATCGGGCGCTGCCCGGTCTGCCTTTACGCCGGCTCGATCGTCTCGCTGGAGCTGCTGCAATATTGCCCGCCGGGCGCCCGCATTGTCGATACGGCGCCGATGTCGCTCGACGAGATCGAGGCGGAGTATGTGAAGGCCGAAGCCGAAGGGCTCGACGTGGCGCGGCTTCATTCGGGCGACCTCTCGGTCTGGAGTGCTGTGGCCGAACAGATCCGCCGGCTCGAGAAGCATGGCATTGCCTATACGATGACGCCGGGCGTTCCTTCCTTTGCGGCGGCGGCTTCAGCGCTCGGTCGCGAACTGACCATTCCGGCCGTGGCCCAGAGCCTGGTGCTGACCCGCGTTTCGGGCCGCGCCTCGCCGATGCCGAACTCAGAAACGCTTTCCGCTTTCGGCGCTACTGGATCGACGCTGGCAATCCACCTTGCGATCCATGCGCTTCAGCAGGTGGTCGAGGAACTGACGCCGGTCTACGGTGCCGACTGCCCGGTCGCCATCGTCGTCAAGGCCTCCTGGCCGGACGAACGCGTGGTGCGCGGCACGCTCGGTGACATCGCCGCCAAGGTGGCGGAAGAGCCGATCGAGCGCACGGCGCTGATCTTCGTCGGTCCGGGGCTCGAAGCCTCTGATTTCCGTGAAAGCTCGCTCTACGATCCCGCCTATCAGCGGCGCTTCAGAGGGCGCGGCGAATAGGCCGCACTCCCTCGGGGGTCGGCCTAAGTTTCCCGCTGAGAGGGTTTTGAAACCTATTCTGCCGGTTCTTCGCGCGGCGGCCGCTGCTTGAGCGGGACGCCGCGCTTTTCCTCGACGCGGTCGCGGTAGAGCGCTGCCTGTCCAAGCAGCATCAGCGTCACCGGCGTGGTGGCGACGACGAAGACGATGATCAGGATTTCGTGGAATACCCAGCGGCTCTGCAGCACGGCAAAGCAGATGATAGAGGCGGTGCAGATCATCAGTACGCCGCCGCTGGTCGCCAGCGTCGGTGCGTGCAGGCGCTCGTAGAAGCTGGTGAACCGGAGCAAGCCGACGGAGCCGATCAGCGCCACTGCGGCGCCGAGGACGGTGAGCCCGCAGACGAGAACGGCTGCCCAGACGGGAAGGTCGGTGAGGTGGCTCATTCGATGATCTCCCCGCGCATCAGGAACTTGCCGAAGGCGATCGACGAGACGAAGCCGATCAAAGCCACGATCAAGGCGGACTCGAAATAGAGCGAGTTGGCCGTGCGGATGCCGAAGGTCAAGAGCATCAGCATGGCGTTGATATAGAGCGTGTCGAGGCCGAGGATGCGGTCCTGGGCGCGCGGCCCCCTCACCATGCGATAGAAGGCAAAAGCCATCGCCAGGCCGAGCATGATCTGGGCAATCAGGATCGACCAGATGATTGAAAGTTCCATCATCCGAATATCTCCTTCAGGGCGGTCTCATAGCGCTTGACCGTATCGAGCCAGATGTCCTCGTTCTCCATGTCGAGCACGTGGAAGAGCAGGGACTTGCGGCCGCGATCGTATTCGAGCCAGGCCGTTCCCGGCGTCGCTGTCATGACACAGGCAAGCAGCGCCAGGGCGTTTTCGTCTTCCAGATCGAGATCGATGGTCAGGAAGCCCGAGTTCGGCGGTCGGCGCTGGCCACGCAGGATGACGGCGATGACGGCGATGTTCGAGCGGATCACGTCGACGGCGACGGCAAAGCCGAAGCGCACGATCAACAGAACCCGGCGCGGGTGCGAGCGCACGAGGCCAAGCTTCAGCGTCACCCAGCCAAGACCGGTTGCCAGTACCGTCCCCATCAGGAAGGTGCCGGGCGCAACCGACTGATTGAGCAGGAGCCAGATGATGAGCAGCCCGACGGAGAGCAGGGGATAGGGGAGCCAGGTGCGCATCGCCTATTGCCCTCCCGCCCGCGGCGCTGAGAGCACCCGTTCCGTATAACCCGCAGGATCGAACAGCGAATCCGCTGTTGCCTGCATGTAGCGCATCGCCGGCCCGGCCTGCACGCTTAAGAAGATGCAGGCAGCGAGCAACACGACGACGGGGGTGATCTCGATGACTACGACGCGCGGCACGGTGTTTTCGATCGACGCCCAGAAGGTGCGGATGCCGACGCGGTTCATTGCGATCATCGCGGCGAGACCGGAAACGATCAGCAGCGTGACATAGGTCCAGTCGGCGGCGGAGACCGCCGGGGCGGCTTCCGCTCCCGACAGGCCGAAGAGACCGCCGAGGATCGCGAACTTGGCGACGAAGCCGGAGAGCGGTGGCAGGCCGGCCAGCAAGAGGGCGCAAAGGCAGAAGCACAGGCCGAGGATCGCCATCGTGCCGGGGATCGCCGAGCCGACTTCTTCTTCCTCCTCGTCCTCGTCGGCGTCGCCGTAGGCTTCCATCGTCACCGCAAGAACGTCGGCGCCGGCGTCACGTCCGCGCTCGACCAGTTCGATCAGCAGGAAGAAGGCGGCGATCGTCAGTGTCGAGCTGACGAGGTAAAAGAGCGCACCGGCGATCATGCTTGGGTGGCCGAGGCCGATGGCGGCGAGCAGGGTGCCGGAGGAGACCAGCACCGAATAGGCGGCGAGGCGGCCCATGGCCTGCGATGCGAGCACGCCGATGGCGCCGAAGGCGATCGTCAGCAGGCCGCCGGCAAGCAGGATCGGCTGGCCGAAACCGGCAGACGCGCCGGCACTCGCGCCGAAGACCAGCAGCGACAGCCTGAGGATGACATAGATGCCGACCTTGGTGAGGATCGCAAAGACGGCGGCGACCGGCGGCGTCGCGGCTGCATAGGCCGTCGGCAGCCAGAAGCTCAAGGGCCACATGCCGGCCTTCACCAGGAAGGCCACGCCGAGCACGCCGGCACCGACCTCGACCATCTGGCGATCCTCCGGCGAGAGCGTCGCCAGCTTCATGGAGAGATCGGCCATGTTGAGCGTGCCAGTCGCGCCATAGATCAGGCTGACGCCGATCAGGAAGAGCGAGGAGGCGGCGAGGTTGATCGCGACATAGTGCAGACCGGCCTTGACGCGCAGCGGCCCGGAGCCGTGCAGCAGCAGCCCGTAGGACGCCGCCAGCATGATCTCGAAGAAGACGAAGAGGTTGAAAAGGTCACCGGTCAGGAACGAGCCGTTGAGGCCGGCGATCAAGAGCTGGAACAGCGAATGGAAATGATGGCCCGCGGTGTGCCAGCGCGCGATCGAATAGGCCTGGGCGGCAAGCGCCAGTCCGCTCGTCAGGCACAGCATCAGTGCCGAAAGGCGGTCGAGCACCAGCACGATGCCGAAAGGGGCGGGCCAGTTGCCGAGCTGATAGACGCCGTTGCCTGCGGGCGCCCCATCCATCGAGGCGATCCGCATCAGCACGATCGAGAGGATGAAGAGCGCGAGCGTCGAGACGAAGCTCAGCACACCCTTGAGCGAGCGGTTGCGCTCGTCGATCGGGATCATCGCGGCGCCGACCATCAGCGGCAGCAGGATCGGCAGGATCAGCAGGTGGTGCATCCAGTTAGTCATGGCGCTGCTCCCTGCCGTCGACGTGGTCGGTGCCGGTGAAGCCGCGCGAGGCGAGCAGCACGACGAGGAAGAGCGCGGTCATGGCAAAGCCGATGACGATCGCTGTCAGCACCAGGGCCTGCGGCACCGGATCGGTGAAGCGGCTGAGATCGCCGACACCACCTGGCTCCAGCACCGGCGGCGCGTTCACGCGAAGGCGCCCCATGCCGAAGATGAAGAGATTGACCGCATAGGAGAGCAGCGAGAGGCCGATGATCACCTGGTAGGTGCGCGGGCGCAAAAGCAGGTAGACGCCGGATGCCGTAAGCACGCCGATTGCGGCAGAGAGAATGATCTCCATCAGCGTGCCTCCTTTCGCATGGCGCGTGCATGGGCTCGCGGCGCGCGGATCGACTGGTGGGCGAGCGCGATGAGGATCAGCACGGTTGCGCCGAGCACCAGCGAGAAGACGCCGAGATCGAAGAACAGGGCGCTCGCCAGAGGAAACTTGCCGATGATCGGCAGCGTCACGTATTGCGAATGCGATGTCAGGAACGGATAGCCGAAGAACCAGGAGCCGATGCCGGTCGCAGCGGCCACCAGAAGCCCGATGCTCATCCAGCGCAGCGGATGGATGCGCAGGCGCTCCTCGACCCAGCGGGTTCCGCCGGACATGTATTGCAGGATGAAGCCGATCGACATGGCGATGCCGGCAGCAAAGCCTCCGCCCGGCAGGTCATGGCCGCGCAGGAAGAGGTAGGCTGCGAGCATGCCGATGACCGGGAACATCCAACGCATGATCACCGATGGCACGAACAGGTATTCAGCCACGCTGTCACCCTTGTTGCGATCCGGGTGATCGTCGTCGAAGGCGTTCTGGACGCGCTGCTGTTCCGGAGCCTCCAGGCTGTCGGCCTGCGGGCGGAAGCGCAGCAGCAGGGCGAAGACGGTAAGCGCGACGATCGCCAGCACCGCGATCTCGCCGAGCGTGTCGAAGCCGCGGAAGTCGACGAGGATGACGTTGACGACATTGGTGCCGCCGCCCTCCTTGTAGGCGCGCTCGAGGAAGTAGCTCGCGATCGTGTCAGGCATGGGCCGGGTCATGATCGTATAGGCGATCAGCGCCACGCCGCCGCCGGCGACGACCGCCAGCAGGAAGTCACGCAGGCGCCGGAAGCGGACCTTCAGCGACAAGAGCTCGGTTTCCTCGGTGTCCTCGATGCGCTTCGGCAGCCATCGCAGGCCGAGCAGGATCAGCACCGTCGTGACGATCTCGACGAGGAGCTGTGTAACCGCCAGATCCGGCGCCGAAAGCCAGACGAAGGTGAGGCAGGTGGTGAGCCCGGCGCCGCCGAGCAGCACGAGTGCCGCCAGCCGGTGGAACTTCGCCAGGATCGCAGCACCGATGGCACAGGCGATGCCGACCGCCCAGAGGAGGGCAAAGGCCGGATCGATGCTGCGCACGAGAAGCGGCGGCAGCTCGAAATGATTGAGAAGCAGCGGCAGCGCGCCGGCGGCGATCGCGATGAAGACGAGGAAGCGCATCTGCGGCTGCAGCCGCCGCGTGCCGAGGCGCTGCTCCAGCGAACGCGCCCATTTCCAGGAGAGCGTTACCAGCACGCGCTCGAAGATGCGCTGGCCGTGCAGCAGGCGGAAGATCGGTGGCCCCTCGACGCTGGTGGCGAGGTAGTTGCGCATCAGGAAGTAGAGACCGATGCCGCCGGCAAGAGCGACGAAGCTCATGATCAGCGGCAGGTTCCAGCCGTGCCAGACGGAAAGGCTGTAATAGGGCGTGTTGGCGCCGAGAATGGAGACGACAGCCGTGTGCAGGAACGGGCCGATGGTGATCGCCGGAATGATGCCGACGACGAGGCAGGCGAGCACCAGGAACTCGATCGGCACACGCATCCAGCGCGGCGGCTCGTGCGGCACCTTGGGCAGGTCCTCCGGCGTCTTGCCGAAGAAGACGCTGTGGATGAAGCGCAGCGAATAGGTAACGGCAAACATGCCGGCGAGCGTCGCGACATAGGGCGTCATCGTATCGAGAATGTTGGCCTGGTGCGTTTCGATCGCTTCGGCGAAGAACATTTCCTTCGAGATGAAGCCGTTCAAGAGTGGTACGCCAGCCATGGCCGCGCTCGCGACCATGGCGAGTACCGCCGTTCCAGGCATGTACCTGATCAGCCCTCCGAGCTTGCGCATGTCGCGCGTTCCGGTCTCGTGGTCGATGATGCCGGCCGCCATGAACAGCGACGCCTTGAAGGTCGCGTGGTTGACGATGTGGAAGACCGCGGCGACCGCGGCCAGCGGGCTGCCGAGGCTCAGGAGCACGGTGATCAGGCCGAGATGGCTGATAGTGGAATAGGCGAGCAGGCCCTTGAGGTCCTGCTGGAAGATGGCGAAATAGGCGCCGAGCAGCAGCGTCGAAAGACCGGCAAGGCCAACGATCCAGAACCAGGCCTCGGTGCCGGCCATGACCGGCCAGAGGCGCGCCAAGAGGAAGACGCCTGCCTTCACCATGGTTGCCGAATGCAGATAGGCCGAAACCGGCGTCGGCGCCGACATCGCGTGCGGCAGCCAGAAATGGAACGGGAACTGCGCGCTCTTCGTCAGCGCCCCGAGCAGCACCAGAATCAGTACCGGCATGTAGAGCGGCGAGTTGCGGATGAGGTCGCCGGAGGCGAGCACCACGTCGAGATCGTAGCTGCCGACGATGCGACCCATCAGCAGAAGGCCGACGAGCATGCAGAGGCCGCCTGTGCCGGTTACGGTCAGCGCCATGCGGGCGCCGTCACGGGCGTGGGCATTGTGGTGCCAGTAGCCGATCAAAAGGAAGGAGACGATGCTCGTCAGTTCCCAGAAAACGGCGAGCAGGATGAGATTGCCTGAAAGCACGACGCCGAGCATCGAGCCCATGAAGGCGAGGAAAAGCGACAGGAAGCGCGGCACCGGGTCTTCCGCGGCCATATAGTAGCGGGCGTAAAGCACCACGAGCACGCCGATCGCGGTTACCAGAACCGTGAAGAGCCAGGCGAAGCCGTCCATCCGGAGCGTGAAGTTGAGGCCGAGTTCCGGCAGCCAGGCGATGTCATAGCGCAGGACGCCGCCCGAGGTGACGAAGGGATAGAGGCCGGCGGCGACGAGGAAACAAAGGAGCGCGATCGCTCCTGCAAACCAGGCTGTCGCACCGCGCTGATCGGGCGGAAAGAAGATTGCAAGGAGGCTTCCCACAAATGGGGCGAGAATGAAGACAGAAAGCAATTTTCCCGCGTATTCGATCGTACCGTTCCCTTCGTTCGGGTTCATGGAGAGCGGGCACCCGAGCGCCGTGCTTTCCAAAAGAATGCACAAGGGACGCACCAGGATTTTGATTCTAGAGCATCTTTTCCGCTTTCAGTGGTTCCACTTGAAGCGGGACACTCTAGAGGCCCGAAAGGGCGGTCGCATCAGCGACTGCCGCAGGTGATGCCGCCATTCCCAAGAATGTGGAGGCAGGCAATTGTTTTTATGGCGATTCGCGGCAGGGCTGCCAAGCCTCAAGCCTGCGAAAAATGCACGCACCTGCGCTTTTTAGCTGTGGCCGAAGCCTCTCAGGCTGCCAGCCACCGACGCTCGAAGGCGAAGGTCGCAAGGTCGTTGGCGCTCATGGGCCGCGCGAAAGCATAACCTTGCAGCCCATGGCAGCCGAGTTCCTTCAGGATGGCCGCGTGTTCGAGGGTCTCGACGCCTTCGGCGATCACTTCGATGCCGAGCGACGTGCCGATGTCGATGATGGACTCGACCAGACGCTTTTCGGCTGGGGATTTGAGGATCGGCAGGACGAGCTGGCGGTCGATCTTCAAGCGCCGCGGCGTCAGCTTCAGCAGGCTGACGATGGATGCATAGCCGGTGCCGAAATCGTCGATCTCGATGGCGATGCCGAGTTCCTTGATCCGGCGGATGTTCGACAGGACCGTCATGTCGCTTTCGTCGAAGGAGATCGATTCCAACAGTTCAAACGACAGGCGGCCGGCCGGGATCTGCAACTGTTCCAGGCGCTCGATCAGATTTTCGTCGTGAAGCCGGGCATAGGAGAGATTGACAGAGACTTTGGGGATACGAATGCCGCTTGCTTCCCAGCGATAGATCTGGAACAGCGCCTGCTCCAGGATCGCCTGGTCGATCGCGGCCACAACATTGATGTCTTCGGCCGTCTTCAGGAACGTGTGTGGGCCGAGCAGGCCCTTGGTCGGATGGTCCCAGCGCGCCAGCGCCTCGACACCGATGATGTCGAGCGAGCGCGGGCAGAACTGCGGCTGGAAATACGCGATGAATTCGTTGTGTTCGAGCCCGCGCAGGATCTCGTCGGCCGTCTGCTTGGTCTTGAAGACGGCCGTCTTCAGTTCGCCGGTAAAGATCTCGTGGCGGTTGCGGCCGCGGCGCTTGGCTTCATAGAGCGCGATGTCGGCGTTGACGAGCACGTGCGACAGCTCTTCGCTCGTCTGGCTTTGGGCGGCGATGCCGATGCTGACGCCGATGCGGCACTCCTGGTCCTTGTAGCGGACGGGCACGCTCATCGCCTCGATGATGCGTGACGCCAGCCGGGCATCCGGCTCGATGCCTCCATCCTGGCGGACGAGCACGAATTCGTCGCCGCCGATGCGGGCGACGAAGTCCTTTTCGTCGGCATTGCCGCGCAGAAGCTCGGCGGCATGCCGCAGGATCTCGTCACCCGCCGCGTGGCCGAGCGTATCGTTGATCTGCTTGAAGCGGTCGAGGTCCATGTGGAAGATGCTGAGTTTCGCCTCCCGCGCGAAATGCCGGTCGCGATCGGCCAGGACCTGGTCGAGGAAACGCCGGTTTGGCAGGCCGGTCAGCGGATCGTGCAGCGCGTTGAACTCCATGCGATGGCGCGCCGCTTCGAGTTCGACGCTGTGCGCCTCGGCCGTGCGCTTGGCTTCGAAAAGCGTTTCGCGGGTTTCGAAGTCGGCGGTCACGTCCCAGTTGACCCCGACGATCTTCCTGTGCCCGTCGGCGCCGATATAGAAGGAGCCGTTGGCCCGGATGTGGCGCGTGCTGCCGTCGGGCAGGCGAACGCGGAAGTCGGAATTGTAGGCGAGCCCGGATTCCAGCGCCTCGGCAAATTCCCGCTCGGCGCGGTCGAGGTCGTCCGGGTGCAGCGCGTCCTTCCAGTCGTCATAGGCCTGACGCAACGACGTCTTTTGCCCATAGAGTTCCTTGGTCCGCTCGTCCCAGAGCAGCTTCTTGCTGGCGATGTCGAGTTCCCAGATGCCGATCTGGGAGGAGTCGAGCGCGATCTTCAGCCGATGGGACAGTTCCTGGAGCTGCGCCTTGCTGTATCTGAGCGCACGAATGTTGCCTTGCCGCTCGCTCAAGAGGCGCCCGGTCAACACCATCGGCAGGATGATCATCAGTCCGCCGATGACGATGAGGCCGCGGATGAGCCAGGCGTTGCCCGCCGTCGTCGGCCAACCGCCCTTCGGAACGGCTGCGATATGCCAGGAACCGCCGGGTAGGAGCACGGTCATTTCGACCGGCGAGCCACGGAAAATATTGGCGTCGCCGTAAAAGACCGGACCTTGCGCGCCTGTGCCGTCCTGACCGGCAATGGCGACGTCTATGCCGAGTTCATCGGAAGAAAGGCCGCTGTCGCGATAGAGCCGGTCCACGTCGATGATGGCCGAGACGATGCCCCAGAAGCGGTTGCTGCCGCCGCCGGCGTCGATCGATACGGGGAAGCGGCCGATCAGCCCTTTGCCGCCCTGGACGAGATCGACAGGCCCGGCAAGCACCATTTGGCCGGTGTCCTTTACGCGCATGACGGCGGCGCGCTGCGCTTCGTTCCGGCGGTAGTCGAGGCCGAGTGCGCGGCGATTTTGTTCGAGCGGGTAGACGAGCGAGACGATCAGATTGGGCGCAGCCGCGATGCTGCGCAATTGCGAGCGCTCGGTGAAGACGCTGCGCGACAGCGCGGCGAAGCGCTGCTGATCCATTGCCGGCTCGGTGACCAGCGTGCCGATCAGCCCGCGCACGAGCTGGATGTTGCCGTTGACGTTGGCCTCGAGCTTGGAGCGGATGGGATTGAGTTCCTCGGCGACGCGCGCGCGCTGGCGCGCCTCGTCGACCACCTGGTTCTGGTTGTCCGCAAGGATGCCAGCGACCAGAACCACGAAGGCGGCAATGATCGCCGGAAGATAGCTCGGCGTCAAAACCCTGGCGAGCCTCTTCATCCCGAGGTTGAAAGCATGTCTGGCAGGCACGAAACACCCCGGCGGCACGCGAATGGCTATGTCTTGAGCCGGATAATCCCAAAAGGGTCTTAATAAACCTTGTTTTAGGTTCCGCTTTTATTCCTTCGCGTCTCAGTCACCTTTGTGCTCGGGCAGCTTCTTGTGCTTGGTTTCTGCAAGGTCTTCGAGTTCACCTTCGCTCATGGATTTTTCCATTTCGCGCGAGGCGCCCTTGAGGCTGGATTTCTTGACGTCGCCGCGCTTGGCGGCAAGGGCAGCGCCGGCTGCACGCTGTTGGGCTTTCGACTGGGCTGGCATGGCACATCGCCTTTCGGTTGGTTGCCCTGGCCAACGCGAGGCAGCGCCGGATGTTCCGCGAAGCTAGGTATTCTCCCGCGCCTCGATCATCGCCTGCAGCGTCTCCAGCCGGTCGGCGTCACGCGGCAGCTTGTCCTGTCTCAGGCGCGCGATGCGCGGGAAGCGCATGGCGACGCCCGACTTGTGGCGGCTCGAGCGGTTGATACCCTCGAAGGCGACCTCGACAACGAAACCGAACTCGGGCTCGGCCCTGACGGCGCGCACCGGCCCGAAGCGCTCGGTCGTATTGTCCCGGACGAAACGGTCGAGAATTTCCAGTTCGGCGTCGGTGAAGCCGAAATAGGCCTTGCCGACCGGTACCAGCGTTTCCTTTCCGTCGATGTCGGTCCAGACGCCGAAGGTGTAATCGGAGTAGTAGCTCGAGCGCTTGCCGTGGCCGCGCTGGGCATACATCAGCACCGCGTCGATGTTGAAGGGCGCGCGCTTCCACTTGAACCACGGGCCTTTGGCGCGGCCCGGCGTATAGGGCGAATCCAGCCGTTTCAGCATGATGCCCTCGATCACCGGATCGGGCGGGTCGGCGCGCAGGCTGTCGAGTTCTTGCCAGGACGCGAAGGGCACCAGCGGCGACAGGTCGAAATGCTGCGGCGAGGCGCGCTCGACGAGGTCGGCGAGCCGCGCGCGTCGTTCGACGAAACCCAGTGGGCGAACGTCCTCTTCGCCTGAGAAGAGAATGTCATAGGCGCGGACGAAGGCCGGATAGGTCTCGATGAGCTTAGGGCTGACCGTCTTGCGGTTCAGCCGTTGCTGCAGGTCGGCGAAAGTTCGGGTTGCGCGGTTGGTGCGCGCGGTGCCGCCGACGAGCAGTTCGCCATCGATCACCCCGGTGAAGTCGGCGGCCTCCAGGACGTCGGGAAAGGCGCCGGAAATCTCGTCGCCACTGCGGGAATAGAGCCGGCGCACGCCGCCGATATTGGCAAGCTGCACGCGGATCCCGTCCCACTTCCATTCGGCAGCGAAGTCCTTGGGGTCGAGCCCGTCGAGATCGCCGTCGCCGACAGGATTGGCGAGCATGACCGAATGAAAGACGGCCGGCGTCGAAAGCTCGGGCTTTTCCGCCTCGCCCGAAAGCCAGCGGAAGAGCGGCAGATAGGGCGGCGACAGGCCGTGCCAGAGGGTCTCGATCTCGGCGACGTCCTTGCCGCCCATGTCGGCGAGCGCCTGCTTGGCGAGCTTCGCCGATACCCCGATGCGAAGGCCGCCCGTCACAAGTTTGAGGAAGGCGAAGCGCGCCGACGTATCCAATCGGTCGAGCATGTCGCGAACGACGCCGCGCACATCGGCCCGTCCGGTCCTTTGCAGACGCTCGATGGCCTCGCCAAGCGGAATGTCCGCCTCTACGGTGCCGGTAGGCGGCTCCCAGACGAGCGACACCGTTTCGGCGAGGTCACCGACATAGTCGTAGGAATACTGGAAAAGCACCGCGTCCATGCGTTCGAGCAAGAGGTCGCGGATCATCGCCGGCTTGACGGTGTTGAGCGACAGCGTGCCGGCGATCGCCGCGAGCGCATAGCCGCGATCCGGATCCGGCGCGGTCCGGAAGTAATCGACAAGCAGGCGGATCTTGGCATTGCGCTGCGGGCTGAGGACGAGGCGGTCGAGCAGTTCGGCGAAGGCGCGCATCTCGTCACTCTCCCTCGTCGTCGTAGCCGACGAGGTGAAGCGGGCGGGCGGCGATGCCCTTGAGCTCGCACCAGCGCACCAGCGCTTCCTCGCGTCCGTGCGTGACCCAGACCTCGGCCGGCGCGATCTCGGTGATCGTTGCCGTCAGTTCGGCCCAGTCACAATGGTCGGAGATGATCAATGGCAGCTCGACGCCCCGCTGTTTCGCTCGTTGCCGGATCAACATCCAGCCGGAAGCGAAACTGGCAATCGGGTCGGAGAAGCGCCGCGACCAGCGATCGGCGAAGGCGGCGGGCGGGCCGATCACGATCGTGCCCCTGAAATCCTGCTTTTCGTCGGCGGCAAGCGTTGCCGGGCGCAGGTCGCCGAGGTCGATGCCCTGGCTCTGATAGTAGTCGCACAGCCGTTGCAGGGCGCCATGGATGAAGATCGGCTGGTGATACCCCTCTTCGCGCAGGAGTGCGATCACCCGCTGCGCCTTGCCGAGCGCATAGGCACCGACCACGTGCGTGCGCTCGGGAAACTGGGCGAGCGACGTCAGCAATTTGCGGGTTTCCGCGCGATCGTCCGGGTGGTGGAAGACCGGCAGGCCGAAGGTCGCTTCGGTGATGAAGACATCGCAGGCGACCGGCTCGAAGCCGGCGCAGGTCGGATCCCGTCGTCGCTTGTAGTCGCCAGACGCGACGATGCGCACGCCGTTTGCACGAACGGAGATCTGCGCCGAGCCGAGTACATGACCGGCCGGATGGAAGCCCACGTCGACGCCATTGACGACAAGGGGTTCACCGAGGCTGATCGCCTGGCTCGTGCCGCAGAAGTCGTCGCCGTAGCGGATGCGCATGATGTCGAGGGTCTCGCGGGTGGCGAGCACGTGGCCGTGCCCCGCGCGGGCATGGTCGGAATGGCCGTGTGTGATCAGCGCCCTTTCGACCGGTTGAACCGGGTCGATGTAGAAGTCACCGATCGGGCAATAGAGGCCTTTGGGGGCGGGGTAGAGCAGGGCGTCCGGTTTCATGGACTGAAAGATAGCCGGCGAATGCGCATTCGCCAGCCGTCTTGTTCAAGTTTTTCAAGGCGCAACATTTGCTGCGCCTCGATCAGGTTCAGCCGGGCAGAACCAGCGTGTCGATAATGAGCTTCAGCGTGCGGGCGGCATCGATGTCGATGCAGGCCTTCTGGCTCGGAAGATCGTCCCAGGGGCTTGGCGGGAACAAACGGTTGTCGGGGCTCTGGATCGTCTGGCCGTCGGCAATGCCGCCGCAGACGACACGGATCGATCCGCTCCTGACGGTGAAGAGGTCGGGCGCCACGACATAGGCGCAGGCGCAGCTGTCATGCACGACCATGCCGTCGGGCACGTGCTGCTCGTAGAAGGTGACGTAGAATTTCGAGATATCGGCAAGCAGCTTGCCGGCGTCGCCGCCGCGTTCGGCGATATCGGCGATCATCGCCTTGGTCATCACGGTCTGGGTGGTGACGTCGAGGCCAACGACGGTGACCGGCCAGGGGGCCGTCATGACGACGTCGGCGGCTTCCGGGTCGCCGTGGATGTTGGCCTCGGCAGCCGGCGTGATGTTGCCGTTGACGTCGAAGGCGCCACCCATGATGACGACTTCGCGCACGAGCGCTGCGAAATCGGGATCCTCGCGCAGCGCCAGCGCCAGGTTGGTCATGCGGCCAACGGCGATCAGCGTCACTTCGCCGGGATGGGCGCGAACGGTGTCGATGATGAAGCGGTGCGCCGGGCGCGGATCGACCGGCAGGTCGACCGTCTCGGGCACGTCGATGTTGCCGAGGCCATCGTCACCGTGGATGAAGGTCGGCCAGCCGACATGCGGGCGGTCGGGATTGAAAGTCTTGTCGAGACCCTTGGCGACGGGCGCACCGATGCCCCAACGCTGCTTCAGGAACAGCGCGTTGCGGGTAGTGGTTTCGACCGAGGCGTTGCCGAATACGGTGGTGATGCCGATCAGGTCGATGGCCGGGTGACGGTGCAGGAAAAGCAGCGCCATTGCATCGTCGATGCCCGGATCCGTATCAAAGATGACTTTATGCATTCTCGTTCTTCTTTTCTTGTTCTTGTGTTTGACGGCTCGCAATGGAGGCAAGATGGCCGCGAATGTCAATCGCCATCCGGGTTGACGCGAGGAGCGGCCGTGCCTCTGGCCATGGTTTCCATGGGAACATCACCAACCGGGCGAGCATGGCAAGCTTTGCGTGTGGATGGGAACGGCTCATCCAGTCAATCGGGAGGTAATGTCATGCATCGGCTGGTCCTTGTTTCCATGATCGTCGTCACCGCGGCAACGTCGTTTGCCGCTCCCTCCTTTGCCCAAAGTGCCGGTGGCAAGGGCCGCGGTGGCGGTGGTGGCGGACACGGTTCTTCCAACAGCAGCGACTGGTATGCCGGCATCGGTTCCTTCACCCATGCCAACGACAGCTACAACCGGCGGCGCCCCAAGGTCATCCTGACGAAGTCGGGCGCCAATTGCGTCGAAAACCGCCGGTGGATCGATGCCTCGGGCAAGGTGCATCTTTCGCCTTATCGCGAGTGCCGCGACCGGATCGATATCGCCGTCGACTGATCGGCGTGCATGCTTCAGGCAGGAGGCCGGCGCACAATCACCGGCCTCCTGTCTGTTGATCTGCCACCCGCCGGTGTCTTGCGGGTTGCCGGCAGATCGCTACCGCAATTTAAACTTTCCGAAAGGTCGCGCGCCTAATGTTGTGCTGCCCGTTCCGGGCTTTCTGCAATTTCTGGATATGATGGCGGAGTCCACGCTCGTGAAGGCTATCCTCGGCAAGATCAGGCCATCAAAGAGACTGCTCGTCATTCTCACGGCGGCTTTCGGTGTTTCCGCCGCTTCGGGCGGTGCTGCCGTCTATGTCAGCCGCGATGCGCTCATGGCGGAACTTTCCAAGCCGAAGGTTTCGGGCCTCGAGTGTACGACCATTCGCACGTTGAAGCTCGGCCACAACGGCCAGCGCTGGATCCGCATGCACGTCAAGACCGACCGCGCCGACGGCCAGGCGCGCATGCGCACGGCGTTGCGCGTCGTGGGCGCCCTGGCGAAGGCCGAGCGGGCAGATCTCTATCAGGTCGTCGTGCTCGATTCCGCAGGTCCCGAAAACCGGGCTGACGTGCGCGGTGCGGCGATCGGTGCGGAGGTGCTCTTCGCCCCCGGTCCGCGGAGCGTTCCGGGCATGAGCGAGACGTTTCGGGCGTTCTACAATGACGGCACGGCAAATTCTGTCGGCGTCTTCCATGGCAAGACCGTCGACCTTTCGATGGACGACATCCGCGCGATGATGGCGGCCATGGACGACCATTCGCCATGCATCGACCCGTCGGCCGCACCGGCCGATGGCGTGAGCGCCGAGGGCGGCGCCGGTGAGCAGGAGGCCAAGCCGGCCGAGACCGCCGAGGCGCCTGCGGGCCACTAGGCCCGGGTTACGTTCGGTAATCCGTTCTTTCTGAGAATTGAAAAAAGGCCCGGCGCGTGAGCGGCGGGCCTTCGTGTTCGTGGGTTTTGCGACCTTGATCAGTCAGCCTTCTGCCGGCGGGCCGGGAAGAGGATGACGTCGCGGATCGACGGTGCGTTGGTGAGCAGCATGATCAGGCGGTCGACGCCGATGCCGAGGCCACCGGCCGGCGGCATGCCCTGGTCGATCGCGTCAAGGAACTCGTCGTCGAGCTGCTTGGCCTTTTCTCCGCGGGCGTGCGCCTGTTCCAGCTGCTCGACCATCCGGGCGCGCTGCTCTTCCGGATCGTTGAGTTCGGAGAAGGCGTTGCCCAGTTCCCAGGCGTTGCAATAGGTCTCGAAACGCTCGACGAGGCGCGGTTCGCCCGGCACTTCCTTGGCAAAGGGCGAGATGTCCTTCGGGAAATGCGTGACGTGGGCCGGCTGGATCAGCGTGCCTTCGACCCTCTCTTCGAAGATGAAGGCGAGGCACTCGCCCCAGGTCCAGTCCTTCTCGACCTCGAAGCCGGCAGCCTTGGCGGCAGCGCGGGCTTCTTCGTCGGTCTTCATCGCCAGGAAGTCGATGCCGGTCGCTTCCTTGACAGCGTCGGGCATCGGCACGCGGCGGAACGGACCCTTGAAGGAGATTTCCTTGTCGCCATAGGCAAACTCGGTCGAGCCGTGGATCGCCATGGCAAGCTCACCGAACAGCCGCTCGACGAGGTCCATGATGTCCTCGTAGTCGGCATAGGCCCAGTAGCACTCCATCATGGTGAATTCCGGATTGTGCCGGGTGGAGACGCCTTCGTTACGGAAGTTGCGGTTGATCTCGAAGACCTTGTCGGTGAGGCCCGAAACCAGCGTGCGCTTCAGGTACAGTTCCGGCGCGATGCGCAGGAACATGTCGAGCTTCAGCGTGTTGTGATGCGTCTTGAACGGCTCGGCGGTGGCGCCGCCGTAGACCGAGTGCAGCATCGGCGTTTCGACTTCCATGAAGCCGTCGTTTTCCATGAAGCGGCGGATGCCCGAGACGATCTTGCTGCGCTGCTGGAAGCGCAGCTTCGATTCCTCGTTGGTCATGATGTCGAGGTGGCGCTTGCGGTAGCGGATCTCGATGTCGGAGAGGCCGTGCCACTTTTCGGGCATCGGCAGCAGCGACTTCGTCAGCATGGTGATTGCCTGGGCGTTGATCGTCAGCTCACCACGCTTGGTGCGGCGAACGACGCCGGTCACGCCGATGATATCGCCGATGTCGATCATCGGCAGCAGCGCGCGGGCGTCTTCCGGCGTGGTGTCCTTGTGGCTGAAGATCTGGATCTTGCCGGAGGCGTCATGGATGTCCATGAACATGCCGGAGTTGCGCGAGGAATAGACGCGGCCGGCAACGGTCACGACATCCTGGGTCTCGGTGTCCGGCTCCAGGCTCTCGTACTTTGCGGTCAGCTCGGCATTGCTCATCGTCCGGTGGAAATGCGCCGGATAGACGTCGCCGATCTGCTCGCGCAAAAGCTTCAGCTTCTGTGCGCGCACTTCCGTGGCGTCGGAGGAGAGGCCAGTGGTCTCGGTCTTGTCGTTCATCGTGCTCTCCTTACTTTCCGCTACCGGCCATGGAGGCGACCACCTGGGACGCGACCTTGAGGCGCTGGCGGACCACGGCGCGGCCGAGGATTTCCATGCTGTCGAACAGCGGCAGCGAGCGCTGCGAGCCGGACACAGACACGAAGAGCGGCGCCAGGATCACCTTCAGCTTCTTGCCCATGCGCTCGGCGACCGCGCGCAGTTCGGCTTCGATCGATTCCTTGTTCCATTCGAGGATCTTTTCAAGGTCCGGCTGAACGGTGTTGAGGATCTCGAGCAGTTCTTCGGGCGTCGACTTGACGCCGGCGAAGGCTTCGGGCTTGAGGCCGAGGTCGGACTTCAAGAGGAAGCTTGCGAGATCAGGCAGTTCGCCGAGCTTCGAAATGCGCGACTGGCTGAGCTTCAGGCCCTGTTTCAGGCGGTCGTTTTCCATGGCCCAGGCAAGGACGCGGGCGGCGAATTCTTCTTCCGAAAGCTTCTCGCGGATCCAGCGGGCGTTCAGCCAGTCGAGCTTCTGGATGTCGAAGATCGCGCCGGCCTTGGAGAGGTTCTCCGAGTCGAACTTTGCAGCCAGTTCCTCGATCGTCAGCAACTCCTCGCCTTCGGCGATCTGGATGAAGAACAGGCCGAGGAAGTTCATCAGCGCTTCCGGCAGATAGCCAAGCGCCGTGTAGTACGAGATCGACGTCGGGTTCTTGCGCTTCGACAGCTTCGACTTGTCGGCATTGCGCATCAGCGACAGGTGCATGAAGACCGGCGGCTCGAGGCCGAGATAGCGGTAGATCAGGATGTGCTTCGGCACGGAGGCCAGCCACTCCTCGCCGCGGGCGACGTGGGTGATCTTCATCAGGTGGTCGTCGACGACGTTGGCCATGTGGTAGGTCGGCATGCCGTCGGCCTTCAAGAGGACCTGCATGTCGACGGCATCCCACGGAATTTCCACGTCGCCATAGACGCCGTCGGTAAACTTGCACGAGCCCTCGGTCGGGATCTTCATGCGCACGACATGCGGCTCGCCGGCGGCAACGCGCGAGGTCACTTCTTCGGCGGACAGGTGGAGACACAGGCCGTCATACTTCGACGGCTTGCCGGCGGCGCGCTGGCTCTCGCGCATCTGCTCGAGCCGCTCGGGCGTGCAGAAGCAGCGGAAGCCGTGACCATTCTCGACGATCTTCTCGACGTAGGGGCGGTACATGTCCTTGCGGTCGCTCTGGCGGTAGGGACCATAGGGACCACCGACATCAGGACCTTCCGACCATTCGAGCCCGCACCATTTCAGCGCGTCCAGCACCTTCTGTTCGAACTCGGGCGTCGAGCGGGTGGCATCGGTGTCTTCGATGCGCAGGATGAACTCGCCGC
Organism: Ensifer sp. YR511; assembly: GCF_900103045.1. Lineage (NCBI taxonomy): Bacteria > Pseudomonadati > Pseudomonadota > Alphaproteobacteria > Hyphomicrobiales > Rhizobiaceae > Ensifer > Ensifer sp. YR511. The sequence continues at coordinate 123,330 of NZ_FNGR01000013.1, read as the reverse complement.
CGTGCTTCTTTGCGAAGAGGTAGTTGAACAGAGCGATGTAGGCGGTGCCGACATGCGGCTCGCCGGTGGGGGAGGGTGCGATGCGTACCCGGACTGCTGAATTTGCCATGGTCTTTGCCCGTCTGACGTGCTTTTCGCCCCTTGCCGGAGAAGAAACCGGCCGCCGGGGGCGCGCATTTTATGGGAAGGAAAGGCCCGCAAGGGTGCCGCAACAACGGTATCGGCAGGCTATTCCAATAGGCTCGCGTGAGACCATAGAACGCCGATCATGTCAACGGAAACCCGATCACGCCGGTTTTTGTTGACACTGCCGCCAGCGGGCGTTAATGAACCAAAAGGTTATTTAACTGAAAGGTTTTTTAGAAAATGCCGGAAGATCGCTTGTCGACGACGCTCTCAGCCCTGGCCGATCCAACGCGAAGGGCCATTCTCGCCCGCCTCGCACTTGGAGAGGCCTCGGTCGGCGAGCTGGCGGAGCCCTTCGAAATGAGCCTGCCGGCAGTCTCCAAGCATCTCAAGGTTCTCGAGCGCGCCGGGCTGATCAGCCGTGGCCGCGAAGCGCAGTGGCGACCATGCAAGCTCGAAGCCGCTCCGCTGAAGGACGTCAACAGCTGGCTCGACGGCTATCGTCGCTTCTGGGAGCAGAAGTTCGACCGTCTCGACGCCTATCTGCAGGAACTCCAGCATATCGACCCCGGTGCCGGCAAGAACTGATCGCCGCCCCGTCTTCCGTCCTTGGCCGTTCTGCGCTAAGCAGGGGACGTCGAAAAAGGCAGGACCGGATATGGTAAGCCCGGTCCCTTCGGTTTTCTAAACGAAGCTCTGCTCGAACGTCTCGTTCGAACCCGCGACGTGGTTCCGATGCAATCGCATCGGTCCGCGGCGGGGTGTATGCAATCGACGCAGTCCGCCGCGTTTCTCGAACACGGAGACTGTAAACATGCGACTGAACCATATCGACCTCTATAGCCCTGTCGTTGCCGAAACGGCGTCCTTCCTCATCGATCATTTCGGCCTGACGCTGGTCGAAAAGCGCGGCAACGATGCCTTTTTCCGCCTGACGGACGGTTCCGGCCTGGTGCTCGTCGTCAGCCCGCCGATCACTGCGCTCGGCGGCGGCGACCAGGTCAGCCTCGGGACCCAGACCTACCACATAGGCTTTTTGCTGCCGGTGCGGGCCGACGTCGACGATGCCTATCAGCGGGTGCTTGGATCCGGCGCCCAGGTGATCCCGCCTGCCGATCGGCACGGCGCCTATGTTTTCTACGTAGTGATACCCGGCAACATTCTGGTCGAGGTCGGCCATCGCCCGGATGTTTGAGCGGCTGAAACCGGATCGGAACGTTTCCTGAGGAGATGCGTTGTCCAACCAGAAGGCGTGGGGACTGGCCCCGGCAAGCTTGGCGGAAAGAGGAAACGACCCCGTTTGTCTTGCCGCTGATGGCTCGCGGTTGACGGCCGGTCAGCCGGGCTCCGCGTCTTCCAGAACTCCCGCAAGCAGAAGGCCCGCATCTTGGATGCGGGCCTTTCTCATGACGGGATTGTTTTCGGCCCGGCGCGTCAGTCGAGCTTTCCGGCCTTCCTCAGGCGCGCATTGCGCGCGACCATGTTGAGGATTTCGACGAGCGCCGAGAAGGCCATGGCGGCGTAGATGTAACCCTTCGGCACATGCAGGCCCATGCCTTCGGCGATCAGTGTCGTGCCGATCATCAGCAGGAAGGCGAGCGCCAGCATGACGATCGTCGGGTTCTTCTCGATGAAGTTGGCGAGCGGGTTGGCGGCAACGAGCATGACCGTGACGGCGGCGATGACGGCGATGACCATGATCGGCAGGTGCGGTGTCATGCCGACGGCGGTGATGATGCTGTCGACGGAGAAGACGAGGTCGAGCAAAAGGATCTGGGCGATCGCGGCGCCGAAGCTGTTGATCGCCGAGGAGGCGATAAAGTCCTCGCCGTGATCGGCCGGATCGACATTGTGGTGGATTTCCTTGGTCGCCTTCCAGACGAGGAACAGGCCGCCGGCGATCAGGATCATGTCCTTCCAGGAGAAGCCGTGGCCGAAGGCCTCGAACACCGGCGTCGTCAGCTTGACGATCCAGGCAACCGTGCCGAGCAGCGCAAGGCGCATGACGAGGGCAAGGGCGATACCGATGCGCCGGGCCTTTTCGCGATGCTCGACAGGCAGCTTGTTGGTGAGGATCGAGATGAAGATCAGGTTGTCGATGCCGAGAACCACCTCCATGACGACCAGGGTGACGAGGGCGACCCAGGCGGCGGGGTCTTGAGCAAGCAACAGGATATCCTGCATCGGCGATCTTTCTCTTTCAGCACTTCAAAAGTTCCACAGCGCCGCGCGTCCGATGGACGCGCGGCGCTGTGGGGGATGGCGCGTCGACGCGCAAGAATCGCCGAAAGTATTTAAGAAACATTGCGGAAGAGACAAGCGCCGCTGCCCGATTGCAGCGGCGCTTTACCGTTTACGATTTGACAGGAATCCACATTTCGACCACGCCCATGCCCGAATGCGGGTCAAAGCGCGCATCATAGCGTTCGATGAGGTCGGGCGTTTCTCCATGCTGCAGTCCGGATTCGGGCAGCCATGTGCCGAAGACGTAGTCGGCGGTTTTGGCGATCGCGGAGATGTGCCCGCGATGCAGAAAGACGGCGTAGCGCTGCTTCGGCAGCCGTAGCGTCGAAAAGCCTTCCGCCAGGTCGTCGGCGTCGCTGATTTCGGCCGCCGCCATGTAGCGGAAGGTGCCAGCCTCGCCGTTGCTGTCGGTGCACACACCGTAGGCGATGTCGCCTCTCTGTCCGGGTATCGCGCCGAAATGGCGATTGAACCGTTGCCAGAGCGACGGGATGCCTTCGGTGCGGCCGTAGGTGTAGGTTTCCGAAAGGCCCGCCAGAAGCAATGGCGGGCTGTCTTCGAAGCGGGGCGGGTCGATCTTGAGAAGGCGGGTATCGTCCATTCTTAAAGGCTCCATCAGCTCGATGTTTCGAATGTGCCTTTGCTTGCGAACCGTTTCGGGTGTCACGCCGAACTGGTCGCGAAAGGCACGGGTGAAAGCCTCGTGCGAGCTGTAGCCCGCATCGAGTGCCACCGAGAGGATGCTGATGGAGCCATCGGCAAGCGCGCTGGCGGCATCGCTGAGACGCCGTCCGCGGATATAAGCGGTGATCGAGCGGCCGGTGACCAGCCCGAAAACGCGCGAAAGATGGAAGCGCGAAAGGCCCGCGGCCCCGGCGATTTCATCCAGCGATATCTCTTTTGCGAAATGGCTCTCGATGAACCAGACCGCCCGTCCGATGGCACTCATCTTCACTCCCCTGGCAACGCCCTTTTGATAGGGGCTCGGCTGAAGGCGCGCTTGATCGAAATTGCTCGATTGAAACGCAGGAGGGCTGAAGGAGGTTCGGCGTCAGTCCGCCTATTTCTTCTTCTTCGGACCGTAGGCGGACATGAAGACGCGGACGGCGGCGGTCACCGTCGCCTCGATCTGTTCTTTCGGCGGTGCCGAACACATGCCGCCGAAAAGCCGGTGCTTGAAGAGGCCGGCTTGGGCCATCTCGATAAACTGGCGGGCGGCCATTTCTGTGTTGTCGATGTCGAGCACGCCGGTCGGGACCTGGCGGTCGAGATAGGCCTTGAGCACAGTGTAGCCGTTCTCCGGTGCTTCGCTGAAGAAGCGCTCGGCCAGATGCGGCATGCGGTCGATCACCCCGATCACCATGCGCATGGAGCGGATCGTCTCTTCCGCCGTCATGCTCGTCGTCAGCGTCACGCCGAAATCGTAGAGTGATTCTTCGACGTCGTCGTGATCGTTGAGCGCGTGCTTGGCGGTCTGGACCACCCGGGTCTTGCCCTTTATGATCAGTGCCTTGAACAAGTCTTCCTTGTTCTCGAAATAGACGTAGAGCGTGCCCTTGGAGACGCCCGCCTCGCGGGTGATGTCGTTCATGCTGGCGGCATCGAAACCCTGGCTCAGGAACGCGCGTCGCGCGCCTTCGAGGATCTGTTCACGCTTGGCTGGATCCTCGCCGGCGGCGTGACGGCCGCCACCCGAACAGAGATCCTCATCCATGCCGGCTGCCGGCTGCATGACGTCCTGGGTTCCGTTCTTTGCCTCGCTCATGATGGTCGCTTGTTTCCGCCCTGCTCATATTAAATTTAAGTCATCGAACCACGCGGTTCGATTTCCTCTTGATATGCGACCAGAAAGGGCCTATGTCAAGTTCCAATCGAACCGAACGGTTCAGTTCGTTCAGCAATCCTTAACCAGGCCGGTGCCCAATGTCCGCATCCAACACGTCCAGCGCTGCCCGCGTCCGTCCCGTCGACGAGACTTTCGAAGTGCAGCAGGAAACCGCGCTTGAGGCGAAGGCGCCCGCTGCGGAGCAGGCGGTCGCGCCGGCTCCGGCAAAGGAAGCCGCCGCGCCGCAGAAGAAGGCGCGCAAGCCCATCCTTCCCGTACTCGGCCTGGCGCTTCTGGCTGCTGGTGCCTGGTATGGCTACGACTGGTGGACCAATGGCCGCTTCATGATCTCGACCGATGACGCCTATATCGAAGGCGACATCGCGACGATTTCGCCGAAGGTTTCCGGTTATGTCGCCAAGGTCGACGCCGTCGCCAACCAGAAGGTGAAGGCCGGCGACCCGCTGGTCACGCTCGATGACGGCGACTACCGCATCGCCGCCGAGCAGGCCGAGGCGAAGATTGCCACCCAGAAGCTTGCGCTCAGCCGCTTCGATGCGCAGATCGCCGGCGCCAAGGCGAGCCTTGCCCAGACCGAAGCGCAGAAGAAGGCTCTCGAAGCGACGGTGCGCGGCGCCGAGCTCGCGCAGAAGCGCGCGAGCGACCTCCAGTCCAAGGCCGTTGGCACCGTCGCTTCGCTCGATAACGCCGATGTGGCGCTCGACCAGGCACGGGCAAATCTTGCCGGGGCAGACGCCAACATCGCCGCTGCCAACGCCAGCATCACCGTTCTCGAAGCGCAGCGCACGGAAGCCGAAAGCGAGATCCGTTCGCTGGAGCTTGCGCGCGACAAGGCCAACCGCGACCTCGGCTTCACCGTGCTGAAGGCGCCCTATGACGGCATCGTCGGCAACGTCGCGGTGCAGGTCGGCGACCTCGTGTCGGCCGGCCAGCGGCTTGCCGCCCTGGTTCCGGTCGACCAGCTCTATATCGACGCCAACTTTAAGGAGACCCAGATCGCCCATCTGGTGCCGGGCTCCAAGGTGAAGGTGCATGTCGACGCCTATGAGGATCATGCGATCGAAGGCACGGTCGCCTCGATCTCGCCGGCCTCCGGTTCGGTCTTCTCGCTGCTGCCGGCGGAAAACGCCACCGGCAACTTCACCAAGGTGATCCAGCGCGTGCCGGTGCGCATCACCCTGCCGGCCGACGTGCTGGCTGAAGGTCACCTGCGCGCGGGCTTGAGCGTTGTCGTCGACGTCGACACGCGCACAGCGCCGGATCAGACCAAGGTTGCCGCGACCAAGTAAGCGGACGAAATGCCGGCGCGCCCTTGGGCGCGCCTTTTGTCGAGACCCCGGCGCTACGGAGCGCGGTGAAGTCCGGAACGCCGGCGCGGCGAAACGCGCATGTCCAGAACGCTGGCGCCCAAGCGCGCCCATGCAAGGAGTGGCTGAGATGGCCGCAACGGCAACAGCAGGCTCGGTGGCGGCCGCCGCACCGAAGGTCGAGGAACATATGGACCCGAAGAGGCTGATCGCCTTCTTCGCCATGGTCGTCGGCATGTTCATGGCCATCCTCGACATCCAGATCGTCTCGGCCTCGCTTGCCGAAATCCAGGCCGGCCTTTCGGCCGGTTCCGACGAGATCGGCTGGGTGCAGACCTCCTATCTCATTGCCGAAGTCATCATGATCCCGCTCTCGGGCACGCTGGCGCGCATCGTCTCGACGCGTGTGCTGTTCTCGGTTTCGGCGGCGGGCTTCACCGCGGCAAGCGCGCTTGCGGCGACCGCGACGAACATCGACCAGATGATCGTCTATCGCGCGATCCAGGGCTTCATCGGCGGCGGCATGATCCCGTCGGTCTTTGCGGCCGCCTTCACCATCTTCCCGCCGTCGAAGCGCAACATCGTCTCGCCGATCATCGGCCTGATCGCCACGCTTGCCCCGACCATCGGTCCGACGGTCGGCGGCTATCTCAGCCACGCCTTCTCCTGGCACTGGCTGTTCCTCGTCAACGTCATTCCCGGCATCATCGTTGCGACGCTCACCTGGACCTTCATCGACTTCGACAAGCCGGAGCTTGGCCTGTTCAAGAAGTTCGACTGGTGGGGTCTCGCCTCGATGGCGATCTTCCTCGGCGCGCTCGAATACGTGCTGGAAGAGGGTAACACCAACGACTGGTTCAACGACGAGCACATTGTCATCGGTGCCGTCGCTTCGGCGATTGCCGCCATCGTGTTCTTCTACCGCGCCTTCAAGGTGGAGTTCCCGGTCGTCGACCTCAGGGCCTTTGCCAACCGAAACTTCGCCTTCGGCTCGATGTTCTCCTTCGTCATGGGCATCGGCCTTTATGGTCTCACCTATCTCTATCCGCTCTATCTCGGCCGTATCCGCGGCTACGATTCGCTGATGATCGGCGAGACCATGTTCGTCTCGGGCCTTGCCATGTTCTTCACGGCGCCGGTCGCGGGTATTCTCTCGGGCAAGCTCGATCCGCGCGTGCTGATGACGATCGGCTTCACCAGCTTTGCCAGCGGCACCTGGATCATGGGGCACCTGACGGCCGACTGGGACTTCTACGAGCTGTTCATCCCGCAGATCCTGCGCGGCGTCGGGCTGATGCTGTGCATGGTGCCGATCAACAACATCGCGCTCGGCACCATGCCGCCGGCGCGCATGCGCGGCGCCTCGGGCCTGTTCAACCTGACCCGTAACCTCGGCGGCGCGGTGGGGCTTGCGGTTATCAACACGATCCTGACCCAGCGCCAGGACTTCCACTATGCCCGCCTTGCCGAGCATATCCAGTGGGGTAACCCCGAAGCCATGGAACGCTTCAACAACATGGCCGCCAACTTCAACGCCCATGGTCTCGACGGCACGACGATCGCGATCAAGCAGCTTGCGGGCATGGCGCAGAAGCAGGCGATCATCCTGTCCTTCGGCGACATTTTCATGCTGCTGACGGTGCTGTTCCTGTCGCTGATCCTTGGCGTCATGATGATCAAGAAGCCCGAGGGCGTCGGCCCTAGCGGCGGCGGTCACTAGCTCCCCCTCTTAAGCAGGACGCGACTCTCGATTTACGCGAGCCGCGCCTTGCGGCACACTTCTGTCCCAAGTGTGAGAGGGGGAGCGGCATGCGGCGATCGGGTTCTGACGGCATATCCAGGCGATCATTCGTTGCGGGCCTTGCCGGTCTCGGGGCAGCGCTTGCTGCCTCCCGAAGCCGCGCCGCAGTCCCGGCCATCGACGCGACATTCCTGTTTTCCAACGATATCCATGCCTGCCTCGTTTCAATCGAAGGGCTTGCTCCCAACTGCGCGGCCGAAGGCAAGACGGACGCAAATCTGCTGCGCCACGTCGCGGCGCTGAATGCCGTGCACGCCATGCGCTGGCCGGAGACGGTTGCCGGCAAGCCGAGCGGGCTTGCACGCGCCGGGCGAGAGATCGGCAAGCCGCTCGGCCTGGTGCTCGGCGGCGATCTCACCGATGACGGCGGCGGCCAGGTGCGCCAGCCGCGCGAGGGGCGGCAGTTGCAGCAATTCTCAAGTCGCTACCAGGAAGGGGCGGGACCCGACCACGTCCACATGCCCGTCTATGTCGGCCTCGGCAACCACGACCTCGACCAGGATGGGCCCCCGCCGCATGTCGACTGGTATCGCCGCGAACTGCGCGACTATGTCGAGCTCAACCACCGCCAGTCGGTGTTCTACAAGCCTCCGGTGCCGGTCACCAACTACGATCCGCTGTCGGATTGCTACTCCTGGGACTGGGGCGGGCTGCATCTGGTGCAGTTGCAGCGCTTCGGCGGCGACGAGACCAAGGGTGCGGTCAATGCGCTGCCCTGGCTGAAACAGGATCTGGCGTCCTATGCCGCCGACGGCCGGCCGGTGATCCTCTTCCAGCACTATGGCTGGGACGCCTTTTCGACGGAGGTCTGGGATGCGAAGGCCATGACTTTCGACGACGAAGGCGACGGCGCTCCGCATTGGTGGAGCATCCCTCAGCGCCAGGCGCTGCTCGACACCGTCAAAGGCAGCAACGTCATAGGCCTGTTCCACGGGCATCAGCACGAAACCGCAATGATCTACCGCCAGGGCGGGCTCGATCTCATCAAGCCGAAGGCCGCTTACATGGGCGGCTTTGGCGTCGTGCGCGTTACCGATGGCTTCATGGACGTGGCGCTGGCGGAGGCTGGACAGAGCCATGGCGAGGTTGTCTTTACCGATACCTTCAGCAAGCGCCTTTCCTAGGTCGAAAACTCTATCTGAATCAAATATTTAAGGTGTCTAATCCCCTGTCTCCGGACAGCCGCGCGGCGCTCCGTTTTCCACGTCTTGCGGATTTTTGATTTACGTACATCAGAAATTCCTCTAAAGGCAGAACCCGGAGGAAAACATGCGCCCGACAGTTCACGATATCGCTGCTAGAGCCGGGGTCAGCCTCGCGACCGTCGACCGGGTTCTGAACAACCGGCCGGGCGTGCGTGGTGTCACCCGCGACAAGGTCGAGCGCGCCATCGAAGCGCTCGGCTATGTGCGCGACGTCGCCGCCGCCAACCTCGCCAAGAGCCGGATCTACCCGCTGGTCTTCATCCTGCCGGAGGGCGACAACACCTTCATGCGCGGTCTTGCGGCCGAGGTGGAGGCGGCGAAGGCGCGCTCGGCAGTCGAGCGCACGGCGATCACGGTCTTGTCCGTGCCGGCCTTCGACCCGGAAGCGTTAGCTGCAGCGCTTCATAAAGCGCGGGCGCTTGACCCGGCCGGCGTCGCGGTCGTTGCGATCGATGCGCCCGAGGTCGTCAGTGCGGTAGATGCGCTGCGTGAAGACGGCGTCGCCGTCGTGACGTTGGTTTCCGACCTGCCGGGGTCGTCGCGCGATCATTTCGCCGGTGTCGACAACGTTGCCGCCGGCCGGACCGCCGGCACCCTGATGGGGCGTTTCCTCGGTGGCCGAAACGGCCCGGTGGCGATCGTAGCCGGCTCGATGCTGGTGCGCGACCATCGCGACCGTCTCGAAGGTTTTGGCGCGGCCATGGCAGAAAGTGCGCCTGGCCGCCGGCTGCTGCCCGTCGTCGAAGGCCATGACGATCCGGCCGAGGTCGATCGCCTCGTCTCCAACCTTCTCGCCGATCAACCGGAGCTTGCCGGCATCTACAGTCTCGGCGCCGGCAATCGCGGCCTGATCGCGGCACTGGAAAAGGCAGGTCGCGAAAAGGCTGTCTGCGCCATCGCCCATGAACTGACGCCGCACAGCCGCGCGGCACTTCTTTCCGGCACGCTCGACGCTCTCCTCAATCAGGACGGCGGCCATGAGGTGCGCAGCGCCATCCGGGTGCTGAAGGCCCGCGCCGACGGCCTTTCGGTGATCGGGGCGCAGGAGCGCATCCGCATCGAAATTTTCCTGAAGGACAACCTGCCGGTCGATCCGGCGTAGCGCTTTGAATTTACGCAGTTCTTTCGAAGGATTGCTCAATGGAGGCAAGCATGTATCTCGGACTGGATCTCGGCACTTCGGGCGTCAAGTCAATGTTGATCGATGGCGGCCAGCGCATCGTCGGTTCCGCCTCCGGCGCGCTCGACGTCTCGCGGCCGCATCCCGGCTGGTCGGAACAGGACCCGGCCGATTGGGTGCGCGCCACCGAAGAGGCAATTGCCGGGCTGAAGGCGGCACACCCGGCGGAGCTTTCGGCGGTGCGCGGTATCGGCCTTTCCGGCCAGATGCACGGTGCGACGCTGCTTGATGCCGACGACCGGGTGCTTCGGCCCTGCATCCTCTGGAACGACACCCGCAGCTTCCGAGAGGCGGCAGCGCTCGATGCGGACCCGCAGTTCCGCGCCATCACCGGCAACATCGTCTTCCCCGGCTTCACCGCACCGAAGCTTGCCTGGGCGCGGGCCAACGAGCCCGACATCTTCGCCAAGGTGCGCTGGGTGCTGCTGCCGAAGGATTATCTGCGCCTGTGGCTGACCGGCGAGCACATGTCGGAAATGTCCGACAGCGCCGGCACTGCCTGGCTCGATACCGGCAAGCGGCAGTGGTCGGAAAGCCTGCTTGCCGCCACCGACATGGACGAAAAGCAGATGCCGAGCCTGGTCGAGGGAACCGATGCGGCCGGGAAGCTGCGTTCGGAACTGGCCGCGCGCTGGGGCATTTCCGGTGACGTCGTGGTTGCCGGCGGTGCAGGCGACAATGCGGCTTCTGCCTGTGGCATGGGCACGGTCGGCGAGGGCAATGCCTTCGTCTCGCTCGGTACCTCGGGTGTTCTCTTCGCGGCGAATGCAAGCTACTTACCCAACCCGGAAAGCGCCGTGCATGCCTTCTGCCACGCGCTGCCGAATACCTGGCACCAGATGGGCGTGATCCTGTCTGCGACCGATGCGTTGAACTGGTACTCCGGCATCGCCGGCCGCAGTGCTGCCGACCTGAGCGCCGAACTCGGCGATCATCTGAAGGCGCCTTCGGGCGTCACGTTCCTTCCCTATCTGTCGGGCGAGCGCACGCCGCACAATGACGCGGCGATCCGTGGCGCCTTTGTCGGGCTTGGCCATGAGAGCGGCCGGGTGGTGCTGACCCAGGCGGTGATGGAGGGCGTGTCCTTCGCCATTCGCGACAGCCTGGAAGCCTTGCGCGCCGCCGGCACGACGCTTTCTCGGGTGACGGCGATCGGTGGTGGTTCGCGCTCGCGCTACTGGCTCAAATCGATCGCCACGGCGCTCAACCTGCCGGTCGACCTGCCCGCCGACGGCGATTTCGGCGCTGCCTTCGGGGCGGCCCGCCTCGGCCTCATCGCCGCGACCGGTGCCGATCCCGTTGTCAGCTGCTACGCCCCACAGACGGCCGAGACCATTGCGCCGGAGGCGTCGCTGGTTTCGGCCTATGAGGCGAGCTACCAGCGCTACCGTCGGCTCTATCCGGCGATCAAGGGCGCCGTGTCGTGATACGGCGCCCCCTGTCTCGATCCGCCGCCGCGTGCTCAGCGGGCCGGAACCTTGTCGAGGAAACCGGTGACCGTCTTCAGGCGACCATCTTCGATCTGGCAGACATCGGTGCCTTCGATGACAGAGGGAACGCCGTCCGGACCGAGTGCCCAGGAAAAGCGGATCGTGTCGGCGTAACCGTCGGCGGCACCCTTCAGCGTGAAGCGGAAGCCGGGAAACTGTCCGTGCACGCCGGCAATGAGCGCATCCACGCCGGCATGGCCGTCGCCCTGCATGATCGGGTCGCGATAGGCGACGTCGGCGGTGAAGGCCTTCTCGATCTGGCCGGCGCGGCTTGCGGCGTCGGTCGTGTTCCAGGCGGCGATGTAGGCTCTGGCGATGGCGTTGAAGTCGTGCATCGAAGTGTTCCTTTCGTTTGGCGTTTCGATGCTTCCGGTATCGCCGGACGAGGGAATGAAACCAATTACCTTCCACGTAATGGCCGCGCCTATCGCATGCGCGACGCCGGCCGACACCACTCTTGAAAGAGGAGCAAGACCCGTGAGCACTGGCTTTTTCGGCGATATCGCCAAGATAAAATATGAAGGACCGGATAGCGCCAACCCGCTCGCCTTCCGCCATTACAACAAGGACGAGGTCGTGCTCGGCAAGCGCATGGAAGATCACCTGCGCTTCGCGGTTGCCTACTGGCACACCTTCGTCTGGCCGGGCGGCGACCCCTTCGGCGGACAGACCTTCGAACGTCCCTGGTTCAAGGATGACATGGCTGCGGCCAAGCTGAAGGCCGACGTCGCCTTCGAATTCTTCGACCTGCTCGGCGTCCCGTTCTATTGCTTCCACGATGCCGACGTGCGCCCGGAAGGCAAAAGCTTCGTCGAGAACACGAAGAACCTCAACGAGATTGTCGACTACTTCGAAAAGAAGCAGGCCGAGACCGGCGTCAACCTGCTCTGGGGCACGGCGAACCTCTTCTCCAACCGGCGCTACATGTCGGGTGCGGCGACCAATCCGGATCCGGATGTCTTCGCGTTCGCAGCCGCGACGGTGAAAACCTGCCTTGACGCCACCAAGCGCCTCGGTGGCCAGAACTACGTGCTCTGGGGCGGTCGTGAAGGCTACGAGACGCTGCTCAACACCGACATGAAGCGCGAGCTCGACCAGCTCGGCCGTTTCGTCAACCTCGTCGTCGAATACAAGCACAAGATCGGCTTCAAGGGCGCGATCCTGATCGAGCCGAAGCCACAGGAACCGACCAAGCACCAGTACGACTACGACGTCGCGACGGTCTACGGCTTCCTGAAGAACTACGGCCTGGAAAACGAGGTGAAGGTCAATATCGAGCAGGGCCATGCGATCCTCGCCGGCCACTCCTTCGAGCACGAGCTGGCGCTTGCCAACGCGCTCGGCATCTTCGGCTCGATCGACATGAACCGCAACGACTACCAGTCCGGCTGGGATACCGACCAGTTCCCGAACAACGTGCCGGAAATGGCGCTCGCCTATTACCAGGTTCTTTCAGGTGGCGGCTTTGCGACCGGCGGCACGAACTTCGACGCCAAGCTGCGTCGCCAGTCGATCGATCCGGAGGACCTGCTGATCGGCCATATCGGCGGCATGGATTGTTGCGCGCGTGGCCTGAAGGCAGCGGCAAAAATGATCGAGGACAAGGCGCTCTCCGCACCGCTCGAAGGCCGCTATGCCGGCTGGCAGGTGCCGGAAGCCAAGAAGATGCTCGACGGCGGCTTCTCGCTGGAAGAGATCGAGGCCTGGGTGCTGAAGTCGGACCTCAACCCGCAGCCGAAGTCCGGCAAGCAGGAGCTGCTCGAAAACGTCGTCAACCGCTACGTCTGAGCGGAGATGGATATCGAAAGGGCGCCTCGAAAGCGCCCTTTCTCTTCGTCGACGCGCACGGGAGGCGATCGTTGATGTCGCGGATTTCTGCAGCGAGGGCGTGCCGTGGCTGGTCTAATGCCGTGTGCAATGAAATCGATTACAAAACTTTTCGGAATCCGGTCGTGCGCTGTTGCCCCTCGCTGAAAATCTGCTAGCTTCGGCGCCTGCAACGTTTCAGATCCGGCAGTTCTGGGAGAAAACAAAGGCGTGCAATCGCCTTTCATGCCGGCTGTCAGGACAAGGCCAACACCAATTTCGGCCGTTCCATCGGGAGGAAAATCAGCATGAAGACCATCAAGGGGCCAGGGCTCTTTCTTGCGCAATTCGCCGGCGATGCCGCGCCGTTCAATTCCTGGGATGCGATCACCAAATGGGCGGCCGATTGCGGCTACAAGGGCGTGCAGGTGCCGAGCTGGGACGCGCGGCTGATCGATCTGAAAAAGGCGGCGACCTCGAAAGCCTATTGCGACGAGTTCGCCGGCACGGCGCGCGACAATGGCGTCGAGGTAACCGAGCTTTCGACCCATCTGCAGGGTCAGCTCGTCGCCGTGCATCCGGCCTATGATGAAGCCTTCGAGGGGTTTGCAGCACCCGAGGTGCGCGGCAATCCCAAAGCACGCCAGGCCTGGGCGGTGGAACAGGTGAAGCTGGCGCTGACGGCCTCGAAGAACCTCGGCCTCAACGCCATGGCAAGCTTCTCCGGCGCGCTCGCCTGGCCTTTCGTCTATCCCTGGCCGCAGCGGCCGGCCGGTCTCGTCGAGACCGCCTTCGATGAACTGGCGAAGCGCTGGAAGCCGATCCTCGACCATGCCGAGGATTGTGGCGTCGACGTCTGCTACGAGATCCATCCGGGCGAGGATCTGCACGACGGCATCACCTACGAGATGTTCCTGGAGCGCACCGGCAACCATGCCCGCGCCTGCATGCTCTACGACCCTTCGCACTACGTGCTGCAGTGCCTCGACTATCTCGACAATATCGACATCTACAAGGACCGCATCCGCATGTTCCACGTCAAGGACGCGGAGTTCAACCCGACCGGGCGCCAGGGCGTCTACGGCGGCTACCAGGGTTGGGTCAACCGCGCCGGCCGCTTCCGCTCGCCCGGCGACGGCCAGGTGGATTTCGGTGCGGTGTTCTCGAAGATGGCCGCCAACGATTTCGCCGGCTGGGCGGTGGTCGAGTGGGAATGCGCGCTGAAACATCCGGAGGATGGGGCACGCGAGGGTGCCGATTTCGTCAAGCATCACATCATCCGCGTGACCGAGAAGGCGTTCGACGACTTTGCCGGGGCTGGCACGGACGAGGCGGCCAACCGGCGCATGCTCGGTATCTGAGGCAGGTAGGACCTGAGGGTGCGACTGCCCGCTCTCCTCGGGTTAACCCGAGGATTAGCCCTCTTCCCGCAGGCGGGGAGAGGGGACGTGGATTGCCGCTGACCACGGGCTATCGTGGCTGCTGTTGCTGCGGTTTCGCAAGCGGGTGCGGCATGAGCCCTTCTCCCCGCGTGCGGGGATGAAGGCGCCGGCGGGCGGATGAGGGGCATCCGTTGCGCCAGGAAACGAGCAAACAACACGGAACGAACAGGGGAGAAGATCATGGCAATCGAAGGAACGAGCGAGAAGCGCGAGCGTCGCATCCGGCTCGGCATGGTGGGCGGCGGCTCCGGCGCATTCATCGGCGCGGTGCATCGCATCGCAGCCCGTCTCGACGATCACTATGAGCTGGTGGCCGGCGCGCTGTCGTCGACGCCGGAAAAGGCGGAAAGCTCAGGCCGAGAGCTCGGGCTCGATCCGTCGCGGGTCTATTCCGACTTCAAGCAGATGGCGATCCGCGAGGCGAAGCTGAAGGATGGCATCGAGGCGGTGGCGATCGTCACGCCAAACCATGTGCACTACGCTGCGGCCAAGGAATTCCTGAAGCGCGGCATCCACGTGATCTGCGACAAGCCGCTGACTTCGACGCTTGGCGACGCGAAGAAGCTGAAGAAAGCGGCGGACGAGAGCGATGCGCTGTTCGTGCTGACGCACAATTACACCGGCTATCCGATGGTACGGCAGGCGCGCGAGATGGTCGCCAATGGCGAGATCGGTGCGGTGCGGCTGGTGCAGATGGAGTACCCGCAGGACTGGCTCACCGAAAACATCGAGCAGTCGGGCCAGAAGCAGGCGGCCTGGCGCACCGATCCGGCGCGCTCGGGTGCCGGCGGCTCGACGGGTGATATCGGCACGCACGCCTATAATCTCGGCGCCTTCGTCTCCGGCCTCGAACTCGAAGAACTCGCTGCCGATCTCGACAGCTTCGTTGGCGGCCGCCAGCTCGACGACAATGCCCATGTGATGATGCGCTTCAAGGCGAAGGACGGCGAGCGCGCCAAGGGGCTGCTCTGGTGCAGCCAGGTGGCGCCCGGCCACGAGAACGGCCTGATGGTGCGCGTCTACGGCACCAAGGGCGGGCTTGAATGGACGCAGAAGGACCCGAACTATCTCTGGTACACGCCGTTCGGTGAGCCGAAGCGCCTGCTCACTCGCGCCGGCGCCGGGGCGGGTGCGGCCGCAAACCGCGTCAGCCGTATTCCGTCGGGCCATCCGGAAGGTTACCTGGAAGGCTTCGCCAACATCTACGCGGAGGCGGCGCGCGCCATCTTTGCCAAGCGCAAGGGCGAGAAGATCGATCCGGCCGTCACTTACCCGACCATCGACGATGGCATGAAGGGCATGGTCTTCGTCGACGCCTGCGTACAGTCATCCAAACGAAATGGGGCGTGGGTAAAGGTATAGCCGCAGGCCAATACCGGCGGAAGGGCGGGGCTTTCCCGCCCTTTTTCGCGAGTTGACATTTGCCGGCATGGATTTAGGTCGGCCCGCTACAAACCGAAAACCAAGGTCCCGCTGGCAGCGGGGCCGGAACGAGACGAGACAAAGAGATGACCGATCCCAAGATCCTGGCAGAGCGCTTCCCGGGCGATTTCGTATTCGGGGTGGCGACCGCCTCCTTCCAGATCGAAGGCGCGACCAAAGCTGACGGGCGCAAGCCGTCGATCTGGGATGCCTTTTCGAACATGCCGGGCCGTGTCTTCGGGCGTCACAACGGCGATGTCGCCTGCGATCACTACAATAGGCTCGACGAGGATCTGGACCTGATCAAAAGCCTCGGCGTCGATGCCTATCGGTTTTCCGTTGCCTGGCCGCGGATCATTCCTGAAGGCACCGGCCCGATCAACGAAAAAGGTCTCGATTTCTACGACCGCCTCGTCGACGGCCTGAAGGCGCGTAACATCAAGGCCTTCGCCACGCTTTACCATTGGGACCTGCCGCTGGCGCTGATGGGCGATGGCGGCTGGACGGCCCGCACGACGGCCTATGCCTTCCAGCGCTACGCCAAGACCGTGATCGCCCGCCTCGGCGACCGGCTCGACGCGGTCGCGACCTTCAACGAGCCCTGGTGCTCGGTGTGGCTTAGCCACCTCTATGGCATCCATGCGCCGGGCGAGCGCAACATGGACGCAGCCCTGCATGCGCTGCACTTTACCAATCTGGCGCACGGGCTCGGCGTCGACGCCATCCGCTCCGAGCGGCCGAACTTGCCTACGGGCATCGTCATCAATGCGCATTCGGTCTACCCGGGCAGCGACAGCGCGGCCGACAGGAAAGCCGCCGATCGCGCCTTCGACTTCCACAATGGCGTCTTCTTCGGCCCGATCTTCAAGGGGGAGTACCCCGAAAGCTTCATGAGTGCGCTCGGCCATCGCATGCCCGCGATCGAAGACGGCGACATGGAGACGATCTCCCGGCCGCTCGACTGGTGGGGGCTCAACTACTACACGCCGATGCGGGTCAGTGCCGATCCGGCCAAGGGCGCAGAATATCCGGCAACCATCAATGCCAAGCCGGTGAGCCAGACAAAGACGGATATCGGTTGGGAGGTTTACGCTCCGGCGCTCGGCAGCCTGGTCAAGACGCTGAACGCGACCTACCAGCTGCCCGACTGCTACATCACCGAGAACGGCGCCTGCTACAACATGGGTGTCGAGAACGGCATTGTCGACGACCAGCCGCGGCTCGACTATATCGCCGACCACTTGTCGGTGACGGCGGATCTAATCGCCGAGGGTTATCCGATGCGCGGCTATTTCGCCTGGAGCCTGATGGACAATTTCGAATGGGCCGAAGGTTACAAGATGCGTTTCGGCATCGTCCATGTCGACTACGACACCCAGGTCCGCACCATCAAGAAGAGCGGTGAGTGGTACCAGGCTCTGGCCGAACAGTTCCCGAAGGGCAACCACATCTGACGCTCAAGCGGGCGGGCTCACCCGCCCGCAACGCTTCCGTGCGGCTCGGTCAATTCACCGCCGGACCGGCAGGACTTCCAGGCTCTGCCGGTCGAGCTGGGCCAGCACTTCCTTGAAACCGTAGCGCGGCTTCCAGTCGAGCTTTTCGATCGCAGCACTCGGGTCATACACCCGGTCGATGGTCGCGGGCAGCGGCCAGTCGCGATCGGCAAAGGCCTGCGACAGTTTTGGCGCACGCTCACGCAGGAGCCCTGCGGCATCCTCCGCCAGCCGGCGGCAATCCGTTGGAAGGAACGGCGTTTCGCCCGAGATGATGTAGCGCTGAAAAGCCGGGCCGCCATTGTCGAGTGCTGCCACATGCGCGGCAGCCACGTCGCGCGCATCGATGCCGCGGTGCAGGCGGTAGCTTGCGATACGATCGGCGACCTCCGGGAAACAGCGCGACATGCGCAGCACCCGCACATGCAAAGCACGATCCGCCGCGTTTTCGAGCAGAGCTTCGGCCGCAAGCTTGGTGTGGTGGTAGATGGTGTGCGGCTTCGGCGGCGTCTCCTCGGTGATCCAGGCGCAGCCGCCTTCCGTGACCGCATGACCATAAAGTGCCGTCGTGCTGGTAAAGACGATGCGGCCGACGCCGGCGGCCTGGGCCGCGGCAATCACCAGATGGGTGCCCATCACATTGACGCGCTCGAACTCCTGGTCGGCGACGGCGTCTACATGTGGCGCGTGCAGGGCCGCCGTATGGATGACGGCGTCCGCCCCTTCCATCGCGCGCTCCAGCAGTTCGCCATCGACGAGATCGCCGACGATGGCCGTCGTGCCGAAGGGCGCGCGATCGATGCCGATGACGTCATGGTCGGCGGCGGCGAGCGCGTTGTAGATCGCTCTGCCGATGCGGCCGGAACTTCCGGTCAAGACGATGCGCATTTCTCACCTCATATTCCTGTTCCTGCCCGTTAGCATGAAATGCGGTCGGACACAGTCCGCCCGAACAAGGATTTCCAAGATGGCGATTTGCGGGATGACGGCGCGTTGCGAAGCAAAAGAGCATGGTTTTGCCGTTGCTTGGCAAATTCGGAAAAATCATGCCTGTGAAAGGGCATGGCAATTCTCCATAAGAGCCGTAGATTATGTCGCATGCGGGCCATGCGGCAGCAAAGTTGAACTGACTGGTTGCTTGATGTTAGAGAAGTGCTCCCTGTTCCGAATGCGTTGTCGAATGTCGGCCTGACCAGACGCGCGTTCCATCCCGGCCAGGCCCGGGATCATGAGTTTTGAACATCCGAGAGCACTTATGTACCCGCACATTCCGACTGCGCCTCATTCGGGGAATTCCGAACGATGAGCGTTTCCGCCCAAAACGCCGCGCCATCGGCTGACGCGGCCGTCGTCTTCGACGGCGTTTCCAAGCATTTCCCCGCGTCCGGCACCAGCGGCGCCTTCACTGCGCTCGACAAGGTCTCGCTGACCGTCGACCGTGGTTCGATCACCGGCATCATCGGCCGCTCCGGCGCTGGCAAGTCGACGCTGATCCGACTGGTCAACGGGCTCGAAAAGCCGACGGGCGGCAAGGTGCTGGTTGACGGCGTCGATGTCGGCGGGCTCGACGAGGCGGCGCTGCGCAGCCTTCGCCGCTCCGTCGGCATGATCTTCCAGCACTTCAACCTGCTGTCCTCGCGCACTGTGTTCGGAAACGTCGCGCTGCCGCTCGAAATATCCGGCATGGACAAGCGCGCGATCGAACAGCGCGTTCGACCGCTGCTCGATCTCGTCGGTCTCGCCGACAAGCACGGGCGCTATCCGGCCGAACTTTCGGGCGGCCAGAAGCAGCGCATCGGCATCGCCCGCGCGCTTGCGACCGAGCCGAAGCTCCTTCTCTCCGACGAGGCGACCTCGGCGCTCGATCCGGAAACGACCCAGTCGATCCTGGAGCTTTTGAAGCGCATCAATGCCGATCTCGGCCTGACGGTGCTGCTCATCACCCACGAGATGGAAGTGGTGAAGGCGGTGACCTCAGACGTCGCCGTCATCGATCATGGCCGCATCGTCGAGCGTGGCCACACCTTCGACGTCTTCACCCATCCGAAGCACGAGACGACGCGGGCGCTGCTCTCGGGGCTGCCGGGGTCGAAGCTTCCAGACGCGGTCGCCCGCGCCCTGAAGTCTGCACCCGCGGCCGGCGATCGCGCCGTCGTGCGGCTCACCTTCTTCGGGGCTGCGGCCGAGAAGCCGCTGATCTCGCAGCTGATCAAGTCTGTCGGCGCCGAGGTCAACATCATCGCCGGCACGATCGACGAGATCGGCGGCGCGCCCTATGGCTCGCTGGTCGTCGCCTATGGCGCGGATGCCGAGACGTCCGGCCGCGCCGAACGCTTCTTTGTCGAAAACGGTCTGGTCACGGAGGTGCTCGGTTATGTCGCCTGATATTCTCCTGCGCATCGGCGGGGCCACCGTCGACACGATCTATATGGTCGCCATCGCCGGCCTGATCGGCTCGCTGATCGGCGGGCCAATCGGCATCTTCCTCGCCACCAGCGGCAAGGGTGAACTCTTCCCGGCGCCGACGCTCAACCGCTTCATCGGGCTGATCGTGAACGCCACGCGCTCGACGCCGTTCATCATCCTCGTCGTCGCCATCATTCCGTTTACCCGACTGCTCACCGGCACCTCCATCGGTACGAAGGCTGCGATTGTGCCCTTGACGATTGCCACCATTCCCTTTGTCGCACGGCTGGTGGAAGCGGCGATCCGCGAAATCGACAAGGGGCTGATCGAGGCGGCGCGCGCCATGGGCGCGACCCCGATGCAGATCGTCTTCAAGGTGCTGCTCGCCGAAGCGCGGCCCGCGCTGACCCTGGCGCTCACCATGACCGCCGTCAGCCTCATCGGCTATTCGGCGATGGTCGGTGCCGTCGGCGGCGGCGGGCTCGGCGACCTTGGCATCCGCTACGGCTACCAGCGCTTCATGCCCGACGTGATGCTCGTCGTCGTCATCGTGCTGATCGTGCTGGTGCAGCTCGTCCAGAGCGCCGGCGACGGGCTGGCGCGGCGTTTCGACAAGAAAAACCGCAAGACCTGATTTCCTCCCAAGACTGAACGTGAACAAGGAGACGACCATGAAGAAGCTTATCATCGCGGCAGCGATTGCCGCTCTTTCCGCCGGCACGGCACTCGCCGAAACCATCAAGGTCGGCGTCACGCCGGGCGAACACGCCCAGATCATGGAGAAGGTGAAGGAAATCGCAGCTCCCAAGGGCCTCGATATCGAGATCCTCGAATTCTCCGACTATGTCGTCCCGAACCAGGCTCTGGCTGACGGCGACCTCAACGCCAACTCGTTCCAACACCAGCCCTATCTCGACAACCAGATCGCCGATCGTGGTTTCGACATCGTCAGCGTCGGCACCACCATCACCACCCCGATGGGCGTCTATTCGCAGAAGGTGAAGAGCCTCGACGAGCTCAAGGACGGCGCCACGATCGCCATCCCGAACGACCCGACCAATGGCGGCCGCGCGCTGCTGGTTCTGGCGTCGAAGGGCCTGATCAAGGTCAAGGAAGAAGTGGGCCTCAAGGTCACGCCGGCCGACATCACCGAGAACCCGAAGAACATCACGTTTGCCGAGCTTGACGCTGCCCAGTTGCCGCGCTCGCTGCAGGACGTCGATGCCGCCGTCATCAACACCAACTACGCGATGGAAGCCGGCCTGCACCCGAAAAAGGACGCGATCGCGATCGAAGGCGAGAAGTCGCCCTACGCCAACGTGATTGCCGTGCGCAAGGCCGACAAGGATGCTCCGTGGGTGAAGACCCTGGTCGAATCCTACCACGACGAAAAGGTGAAGGCCTTCATCAACGACACCTTCAAAGGCGCGCTGATCCCGAGCTGGTAAGCGTCTCTAGTAAAGAGAAACATGGACCGCGCGCTGCAACTTGCGGCGCGCGGTTTTTCTTCGACCGCATGGCTTGCTTGGCTATCCTCCTGGCACTTCGAGGAGGACGAACCATGAGCGTCTTGAAAGGCGGATGTCTCTGCGGTGCAATCCGGTATGAGCTGAACCGTGAGCCGCTTTTTTCCGGTTTCTGCCATTGCCGCGATTGCCAGCGCACGACAGGCACCGGTCATTGCTGTTACATGATCTTCGAGCGGGCCGATGTGACGATGTCGGGAACCGGCCGCGGTTACGAGACGCGCGCTGAAAACGGCAATCCTTCGATCCGCTATTTTTGCGAAACCTGCGGCAGCCAGGTTTATGGCTCCGGCCCGCCGGACGATCCGCGTGTGTCGATCTATGCCGGCACGCTCGACGACCCGTCGGTATTTCGACCGACAAACGCCATTTTCACCCGCAGCCGCCATGAATGGGACCGCAGTGCATTGGCACTTGAGGAATGCGAGGCGTTGCCGGGCTGACTGCGTTCGCGAGTGAAACCGCCGCTCACCCCAACCCTCTCCCCGCAAGCGGGGCGAGGGGACGTGCCACGCTGGGGCGCCGCGGAACGCAGCTCTCGGTACCCGGGGAACTGCGTGCAAGTCGCAGCCGCAAGCTGGAGTTAGCGATGTCGGCTGGGGCGGTGCCACAAGTCCCTTCGCCCCGCTGCGGGGAGAAGGTGCCGGCAGGCGGATGAGGGGTGCTTCCCGCTCGCACGAGCGACGGGCGGATGCCCAAGCGTATGTCAGCTACCGAGGTGGCGCTCGCCGCGCTTCTTGGCAAGTTCGATCTGCCGCTGGCGCTGGCGGTAGCGTTCGCGGTCCTCGTCGGTGCGGACCTCGTGGCAATGGATGCAGGAGACGCCGTCCTCGTGGTGCGGTGAAGCCAAGTCCGCCTTGGTCAGCGGCTGGCGGCAGGCGTGGCAGAGCGTGTGCTCGCCTTCCTCGAGGCCATGGGTGACGGAGACGCGATCGTCGAAGACGAAGCAGGCGCCTTCCCAGAGGCTTTCTTCCTGGGGCACTTCCTCGAGATATTTCAGGATGCCGCCCTTGAGGTGGTACACCTCATCAAAGCCCTGCTCTTTCATGAAGGCGGTCGCCTTCTCGCAACGGATGCCGCCGGTGCAGTACATGGCGATCTTCGGCTTGTTGTGCAGGCCGGTGTTGTTGCGCACCCAATCGGGAAATTCGCGGAAAGTTTTGGTGTTCGGATCGACCGCGCCCTTGAAGATGCCGATTGCGGTTTCGTAGTCGTTGCGCGTATCGATGACGATCGTCTCGGGATCGGAGATCAGTGCATTCCAATCCTTCGGATCGACATAGGTGCCGACGATCTTGTTGGGGTCGATATCCTCGACGCCCATGGTGACGATTTCCTTCTTCAACCGCACCTTCATGCGCAGGAACGGCATGGACGATGCACGGCTTTCCTTGTGCTCCAGTGCGCCGAATTCGGGCTGCGCGCGCAGGAACGAGAGCACCGCGGCGATGCCGGCATAGGTGCCGGCGATCGTGCCGTTGATGCCTTCATGCGCCAGAAGCAGCGTTCCCTTGACGCCGTTTTCGTCGCAGACGGCCTGCAGCGGTTCGCGAAAATCGGCGAAACGCGGGAAGCGTGCGAAATGATAGAGCGCGGCCACCAGAAACTGGCCATGCGTCTCACCATGGGGCTCAGGGCGCGGGATCGTGAAAATGTCGGTCATGGCCCGTGCAAATACAGCTTTCGCGCCGCAAGCGCAATCGCGGCGGGGCCCAGGGGCACTCTGTCGCGGCGCGGACAGTCGGTCCGCCCGCCGAAATTTCGCCGAAACATCAGCGCGCGGCGTCGAGCCAGAGCAACCGGATCGTTCGGCTTTCGTCGTCCGGTTCCTCCTGGAAGACCTCGGCGGCGAGATCAAGAGCGTGCTTGCGCAAGCTTCCCTGTCGGTCGATGACGGCCGCGATGAGGTGGGCCTGATCCTGACTGTTACCGGCAAGCCCCGGATCCTCGTTGATCAACTGGGTCATGACCGCGAGATCGTTGAGGTGCCCGAGCGTGTCGACCAGCGCTTTAGCCTCGGCGCGCTTGGCCTGCAGGGCGGAAGGCCAGACCGCGTGCATCAGGCCGAGATGCATGCGGTAGTCCTGCGCCCGCTTTCGCAGCTCGTGGAACGCCGGGGCTTCCGAAGTCTCGCTGCATGCCTGCCGGGCGCGCTTGGCCCGCCTCAGAGTGCGCCGCCATCCCTTCGTCAGCCGGTCTGCGGTCTTGCGGCGTCGATCGTCGAATGTCACTTGGCTGAGGGCCTGCAGTGCCTGCTCGCAGCGCACGATGGTGGCTGCCACGCGGTCCTCGATATCGGTCGCGCTTGCCGTGATGCGGTCCCGGCGTGTCGTCAGCCGCTCGCAGACATGGGCGAGCGCCCGTTCTTCCTCCTCGTTGCAAGCGGCTGCCTTGAGGTAATGGGCGTTCTCGACCAGTGCGGCCGCGTCCCGAACGGTTGAGAGGTTGCGGGCCATGTCGCGGATGCGCGCATTTTCGTGCTTCTGAAAAAGCGGCACGTCCGCTGCGACGAGACGGTACAGCGAGCGCAGGCGCTTGAAGTTCTTGCGGGCGTCGTGGATCGCCTCGTGCACCCCGTCAGGCCGATCCTCGAGCTTCATCACCGCCTGTGTGAGCTGTTCGGCGGCGATCGTGCGGAAGTCTTCGGAAAAAGGCCGTCCAGGTTCGAAGGCGTAAGTCATGGTTGCGGTTCCGTCAGTCCTTCCGTGGCGAGGGACTGGTTGGAGTAGCGGCGATCGCCCGTGATTTCCTGCCCGACCCAATCGGGCAGCGCCGGCATGTCGGTCTCGCGCTTCATCTCGACTTCCGCAACGACGAGGCCTTTGAGCGCGCCTCCATAGACGTCGACTTCCCAGGTGAACCCCTTGTGCGGCACCCGGTAGCGCCTCTTCTCGATGACGATCCCGACCGCCTGGGTCAGCATCTCGCGGGCATCGTCCATCGGCAGGTCGTACTCGTATTCGTTTCTGACCAGTGCCGACTTGCCGATCTTGATGGTCAGCCGCGCCCATTTGTCGCCGTGGATGCGCACGCGCAGCGAGCGGTCGTCCATGGTCACGACATAGGCCTGCCTGAGGTCAATGCCCTTGTCCGCACGCTCTCGCCACCCATCGGAAGCGACGAGAAACTTGCGCTCTATTTCCTTCGCCATGGAAAATCCGCCATTTCGAGGGCCCGCGGCCTTCAACCTATCGCTTTCACGCAAAGGCTCAAGTCATCTCTTTGTCGCAAGTTGCATATTACCGTTGCCTTACATGCGAAAGCCGCGCTCCCGCCGCCTTGGGTCTCGACAACCGGTGGCAGGGGGAGTATGCGGAGGGCATATTCAATCGTTTTAAAAAGGACGATCGGCATGAGCGCGAAATCCGACAGGCTTCTTTCAACCCTCAAACTGGCGCCGGTTGTTCCGGTGCTGGTGATCGACGACGTGGCGACCGCCGTTCCCCTGGCGCGCGCGCTCGTTGCCGGCGGGTTGAAGGCGATCGAGATCACGTTGCGCACGCCGGCCGCACTCGAAGCGATCCGCGCCGTTGCCAACGAAGTCGAAGGCGCTGTTGCTGGCGCCGGTACGATCCTCAACGCCGCCCAGTTCGAAGCCGCGGTCGAAGCCGGCTCGAAGTTCATCGTCAGCCCCGGCACGACGCAGGAACTGATCGATGTGGCCAACGACCACGAGGTGCCGCTGCTGCCAGGTGCGGCGACGGCGAGCGAAGTCATGGGTCTGCGTGAAGAAGGCTACGACGTCATGAAGTTCTTCCCGGCCGAGCAGGCCGGCGGCGCCGCCTACCTCAAGTCGCTGTCCTCGCCGCTTGCCGGCACGCTCTTCTGCCCGACGGGCGGCATTTCCCTTGCCAATGCGCGCGACTATCTGACGCTGCCCAACGTCGTTTGTGTCGGCGGCTCCTGGGTTGCGCCGAAGGAACTGGTTGCCAAGGGCGACTGGGCCGGCATCACCAAGCTTGCGGCAGAAGCCTTCGTGCTCAAGGGCTGAGCGGCAAGCAACGCCTTCCGTTTTTTGAAAGGCCGGGTGGAGAGCCCGGCCTTTTTCTTTGGCTGTACGGCGTCGCTCGCCTCTGGCGCGAATTTGTATTTTCCCTGCAACGTTCCTATGTCTCAATCCATTCAGCGACGGGCGCGCGGGCGGCGCACCCTTGAGCTCGCCTTCAACCGCCCGGAACCGACAAGGAGCGAAACCCGATGTTCGACGCGAAGAAATTGCTGGATCAGTTTCTGGGATCGCAGGTGCCCGGTGCCGGCGGCACGGTGCGCGATCGCGCGACCCAGGCGACGCAGCTTGCCAAGGACAATCCACTGGCGAGCGGCGCCATTGCCGCTGTTCTGCTCGGCACCAAGTCGGGTCGCCAGCTGGCCGGCAACGCCGCCGTGCTTGGCGGTCTCGCGGCGATCGCCGGTCTCGGCTACCAAGCCTACAAGAATTATCAGGCCGGCAATACGCCGGGCGGTGCAACGGTTGCCAAGGGCGAGCCGGAACTTCTGCCGCCGCCGGCCGATTCCGGCTTCGCCTCTGCTCCCGAAGCCGTCAGCCATGATTTTGCGCTGACCCTCGTGCGCGCAATGATCGCCGCTTCGCGTGCCGACGGCCATATCGACGAGGCCGAGCGCCAGCACATCATGGACAAGCTGTCGGTCTCGGGCCTTTCGGCCGATGCCGCGGCCTTCCTCGAAGGCGAGCTTGCCAACCCGGTCGATATCGACGCGATCGTCGGCGCGGCAAAGACCGAAGAGGAGCGCGTGGAGATCTACACCGCGTCGCGCCTGACGATCGAGCCGGAAACCCGTGCGGAGCGCGGCTATCTCGACCTGCTCGCCGGACGCCTCGGACTTCCCGACGCGCTGGTCGATCACATCGAGGCGACGGTCTCGGCCGCCAAGGTGCCGGCCACCGCGTAGGATACCGTTCGGGGGGCATGGTTTCATCACCGGTTCGAACAGGGTTCATCACCAGTTTGAATTTGTGTCGGCCGCCACTCTGGCCTATGCCGAAGGGCAGGGATGAAGGAGGAGCGGCCGATGCAGGATCTGAAGAACTGGAAAGGGTGCCCGGCGCCGAAGGGCGTCGCGCTCGAAGGGCGTTTCGTCAAGCTCGAGGCCTATGAGCGCGACCGGCATCTGCAGGACCTCTGGGACGGCCTCGGCGGTATGGCGATCAACCCGCTGCTCAAATACTTCACGCAGCCGGATTTTAGGGATATCGACGCTTTCGATGCCTGGCTGACGGCGGCGCAGGAGAAATCCGGCTGGGTTACAGAGGTCTTCCGCGACAAGGCGACCGGCATTGTCGTCGGCATGGCCAATTACATGCGTGCCGATCCCGCCAACGGCGTCGTCGAAGTCGGCTCCGTGGCACACGGCGCCGCCATGGCCCGCTCGCCGCTCTCGACCGAAGTGCATTACCTGATGGCGAAGCACGCCTTCGAGGATCTCGGCTATCGCCGCTACGAGTGGAAATGCCATAGCGAGAACATGGCGAGCCGCAAGACCGCCGCCCGGCTCGGTTTTACCTTCGAGGGCATCTTCCGCCAGCACATGATATCCAAGGGCGGCAACCGTGATACGGCCTGGTTTTCGATGATCGACAGCGAATGGCCGCTGCTCAATGCCGCATTCGAAACCTGGCTTGCAGCTGATAATTTCGATGAAGACGGTCGCCAGAAGCGGCGGCTTGAAGATATACGTTCGGATCTGGAGCGGCAGGCGTCGAAATAGGCGCAGGCTGCTTAAGCCGCAGCAGACAACAACAGGGAAGTCATGCAGAACAAGGAAAAGTCACCGGCGATCGCCGCTGCGATCATTCTCGTCGTCGCCGGTCTCGGCTTCTTCGTTCTGCCGTCGATCATGCTCAAGCTCGGCGATATCTCGCCCTGGCTTGCTGCCGCCTTCGGCGTGATCTTCGTGCTCGGCTTCTTCCTGCTCTTCTGGCTGCGAGCCCGCTACCAGCGCAAGCGCGGGCTCTGACGGCCCGATCAGGCCGCGTGCGTCAGCTCTGCAAAGCCGCGCCGAGCAGCGCCAATCCCAGCAACAGAACCAGGGCAGCGCCGGCGATCTCGATGCCGTTCGAGATCCGGGCAGCCGCCGCGCCGTTTGCCGCATAGCGCAGCGCAACGCCCTTTGCGGTGACGGCCATGGTCGCAAGGATTGAGACGGTGATCGCCGTACCGATCGACATGGCGAAGACCGAAAGCACGCCGCCGAGGTAAAGCCCGTTCAGGAGTGCGAAGGACAGCACGATGAGTGCGCCGGAGCACGGGCGCAGGCCGACGGCGATGACTGCCGACCAAGCTTCGCGGAGCGCAAAACGATCCCCTTTCAGCATCGACGGGTCGGGCGCATGCGCATGGCCACAGCTCGAGCAGACCTCGCCCGGGCCATGGCTGTGCCCGTGGTGATCATGATGGTGGCTATGATGATGATCGTGATGATCATGATGGTGATCGTCCGCGAGCTGGACGTGCCCGCCGCCGGCAACGGAAGCCAAGGCAACCGGACGCAGCATCGACCGTAGCTTGCGCAGGAGAAGCCAGCCGCCGAAGGCGGCGATCAGCGCGTAACTTGCGATCTCCAGCCAGCGCGTGGCGCTGGTCATGCTGATCGAGGTACCGCGCAGGATGAGGTAAACGGCGCCGATCAGGAGGATCGCGACCACGCCCTGCAGCAGCGAGGACAGGAAGGAGAGCAGCACGCCGCGCTTCAGTTCCGTCTCGTTGGCGATCATGTAGGACGAGATCACCGCCTTGCCGTGACCGGGGCCGGCGGCATGCAACACGCCATAGGTGAAGGACAGGCCGACCAGCGACCAGAGCTGCCAGGGGTTCTCACGCATCCCCTTCAGCGCATTGGTCATCAGCCGGTAGAAGCCCTGCTGCTCCATGTTGATCCAGGCGAAGAAGCCGCCGAGAAAACCGGTCGTCTTGAACGCGGGCTCGGCCGTGCCGATGCCGAGGGGCGACTGCGCCGCGGCGATTGTTGCAGAAAGCGCCGTGACGACGAGCGCGGCCGTGACCAGACGTGCGATCCCGCGGGTGTTCAGCATGTGATCTCGATCCTGGTTGCAAACAGCTTCGACATGTCGGTGCCCGTCGGGTCGCTCCAGAAGGCGTCGGTCAAGGTGTCCTTGTTCTCGGCGAGAACTTCGTCGGGATCAGGGCGGACGACCTTGTGCTCACAGGCATTGATCTTGTCGCCGACGACGGTCAGGTCATCGTCGGTGGCGAAGTCCATGGCCGTATACATCGTTGGATCGTAGACGCCGAAGGAGAGCTTGCCCTTGAGCGGCATCGGCTCGGCCGGCTTGACCGCGAACATCATCAGCAATTGCCCGTCCTTGTAGTCGACGGTGATGTGATCCGGCTTGTTGACCTTGATGGTTTTGCCGTTGTCGAGGATCGTCGTGTAATAATTGTACTCGGACAGGGACTCCATCACCGTCTGCCCGACTTCGGCCAATTCATCTGGATCGAGCGTCGCGTTCGAGTTCTTGTCGAAATCGAGCACCACGCTGGAGGAGAACAGTTCGTCGAAGCGCCAGACGTTCCTGAGTTCGCTGATCTCGTCCTTGTCGTCGGAGACGACCTCGAGGCGCGCTTCCGCAAAGATGTGCGGGTGGGCAAAGGCCAGCGACGGGGCAGCCAGGGTGGCAAGGCCGGCCATGACGAGGCGTTTGGTTCTCATGTGGCGGCAATCCTTTCGGCTGGAGCGATCGCTCCGCGATTCGTTTCCGGGAATGTACCGGAAATGGGACGGAATTGGGACTTTGAGGTGCCGGCGCCCGATCACCGTGGCTTGCGAAACCAGGCGTGCAGGAAGTCGACGAGGGTTCTGACCTTGGCCGGGAGGTAGCGGCGATGCGGATAGATCGCATAGATGCCGCGGTCGCGGGGGAGGAAATCGTCGAACAGCGTCACGAGTTCGCCGGTAGCGATTTTCGGGCGGGCGATGAAGTCCGGGATGATCGATACGCCGAGGCCGGAGACGGTGGCTCTGAGGGCTGCAAGCGGGCTGTTGACCTCGATCGGGCCGCTGACGGGCACGGTGAAGGCCGAACCATCGGGCTCGACGAAGCGCCAGTTGGAATAGGAGCGGCCATTGGTATCGAGAATGCAGGGCAGCTTGGAAAGGTCCGTCGGGTGAGCGATGGGGCCAGATTTTTCCAGGAATTCCGGGGCAGCGCAGATCAGCACCTGGAAATCGTCGAGCTTGCGGGCGATCAGCGTCGAATCTTCGAGCCGGGTGATGCGGATGGCGACGTCGAAGCCTTCCTCGACCAGATCGACGAAACGGTCGTCGGAGATAATTTCGAGCGAGAGTTCGGGATGCTGCTTGCCGAAATCGACCAGCGACTGGCCGATGTCGGCATCGACGAAGGTGCGCGGCGCGGTGATGCGCAGCCGTCCCTTCAGGTCGGAGTTGTTGGCGCGCACGAGATCGGCGAGATTGTCGATCTCCTTCAGGATTTCCGACGCGGTGCGATAGTAGGTGTGGCCAGCCTCGGTCAGCGAGAACTGCCGTGTCGTGCGGTTGAGGAGCAGCGCACCGAGTTCATCCTCGAGCTCGCGCACATATTTCGAAAGCAGCGCCTTCGACTTGCCGACACGCCTTGCGGCGGCCGAGAACCCCTCGGCGTCCACGACATCGATAAAGGCGCGGATGCGGGTGAGTGTGTCCATGACGATCTTTCTTTCGTGCTCTCAATCGTGCTTCGCCGATTCGCCGGCGAAGGCCTCTTTCCGCGTCGATAATGCAGACGGCAGATTGTCCGTCGCTTGCGTCATTGCGCCGGGTTCTGCCTTCAGTGCCTGTTCTTATAAATAACAGTCTTCTTTCAATGCTTTAGCGTTGTGGACGATCTGGCGCCAAGCGTTCAAAATTTGTGAACATCGACAGTTTTGCCCGGCTGGAAAAAAATTCAACCGCGGTTGTGAAAAAACTCTTGATTACGACGGGCTTTTTTCTTACCTACGCCCTTGCCCAAAGTCGCACGTGCCTGTGGGTGTCCGCCGACCCTCGATTAGGTGAGGGTATCGGTAAGGTACCTGGAACTAACCCCTCCAGTCGCTATTCCGGCCAACCGGGAAATGCGAGGACATCTTGAAGCAACGACGGTGCGGGCCTTTCTGGTGTCTGCCGGCTTTCCAACAGCCGGGGTTACTGAAGAGGCACACCTTCATTGCCGGAAGTGCGGTTGGGTTATTCCCTCCAATCCATGGCAGACAAAGCCGAATTGAAGCCTAGGCGGGCTTTGATTCACCGTTCGCGCATCGAGCGCATGCATGGTTCCGGGGTCTCCACCGGCTGGTTCCAGAGCATGTGCGCGTATGCCCTTTGTCCTCCGCGAAAGCGGGGCATCTTGGATCAGGGGAATATGGCCATGACCACGGCTCGCATCATCGACTTCATCAACACCCGACGACCGGAAGGCCCGTGCCTTGTTGTCGACCTCGACGTCGTGCGCAACAATTTCAAGGCTTTCCGCCATGCAATGCCGGACAGCTCGATCTATTATGCGGTCAAGGCAAACCCGGCGCCGGAAATCCTGCGCCTGCTCGCCGGTATGGGCTCCTCCTTCGATTGCGCGTCCGTCGCCGAAATCGAAATGGCGCTCGACGCCGGTGCGACCGCGAGCCGCGTCTCCTATGGCAACACCATCAAGAAGGAGCGCGACATTGCCCGCGCCCACGCGCTTGGGGTCAACCTGTTCGCGGTCGACAGCCACGAAGAAGTGGAGAAGGTTGCCCGCGCAGCCCCCGGCGCCCGCGTGTTCTGCCGCGTCCTGACTGATGGTGAAGGCGCCGAATGGCCGCTGTCGCGCAAGTTCGGCTGCGTCCCGCAGATGGCCGTCGACGTGCTCGTCTACGCCCACCAGCATGGCCTCGTTTCCTACGGCGTCTCGTTCCATGTCGGTTCGCAGATGACGAAGCTGGATGCCTGGGATCAGGCCCTTGCCGATGCCAAGCGCGTCTTCGTGCAACTGGCCAAGCAGGGCATCGAGCTCAAGATGGTCAATATGGGCGGTGGCTTCCCGACGAAGTACCTGAAGGACGTGCCGACGGCGGAAGCCTACGGCCAGGCGATCTTCGGCGCGCTGAAGAAGCACTTCGGCAACCACATCCCGGAAACGATCATCGAGCCCGGTCGCGGCATGGTCGGCAACGCCGGCGTGATCAAGGCGGAAGTCGTTCTCGTCTCGAAGAAGTCGGACAACGACGCCCATCGCTGGGTGTTCCTCGACATCGGCAAGTTCGGCGGACTCGCCGAAACCATGGACGAAGCGATCCGCTACCCGATCCGTACGGCGCGCGATGGCGACGAAATGGAGCCTTGCGTGCTCGCCGGCCCGACCTGCGATTCGGCCGACGTGCTCTATGAGAAGAACATGTATCCGCTGCCGATCACCCTTTCGATCGGCGACGAGGTTCTGATCGAAGGTACCGGCGCCTATACGACGACCTACTCGGCCGTCGCCTTCAACGGCTTCGAGCCGCTGAAGGCCTATGTGATCTGATCCGGCCTGCTCCCGTCCTCGGGCGGGAGCGCCACTTCACAATTTTCGTTCGGTCCGCCTGAAGCGGTTTTGATGACGGGAGGCCCCGATGGCCGCTGTTGTTGACGCCCTGCGCGCGTTTTTCGCGCCCACTACATTTGTAATCGATGCGGAGAATCCGGGCGACGTCGTCGCGCGCGAGAACCTGCTCGACCGTGCCATGGGGCCGGAGCGCCGCCGCAAGTCGTCGGAGAAGCTGCGCAGCGGCCGGCTGCCAGCCGAAGGCCTTGCCTTCGTCGCCCGCGATGTCGATGGTCACGTGATCGGCACGGTCCGGCTCTGGAACGTCGAGGCCGGCGTCAGCCGTGAGGGCCATGCCGTGCCGGCGCTGCTGCTCGGTCCGCTCGCAGTCGACCCCGCCCATGAGGGCAAGGGCATCGGCGGCATGCTGATGCGGGCCGCGATCGAAGAGGCCAAGAACCGCGGCCATGGCGCGATCCTGCTCGTCGGTGATGCTGCCTATTACGAGCGCTTCGGCTTCTTTGCCAGCCGCACCCAGCATCTGGTGATGCCAGGGCCGTTCGAACGCGACCGGTTCCTGGCGCTCGAGCTTCGGGACAACTGGCTCGAGGGCACCGCCGGCCTGATCGTCGCCAGCGGCCGCAAGCTCGCCATGCCGCCGGTTCGCCGCGCCGCCTGAGATCTCTTTCCGCCGCCAACCCTGCGGTGGCGGATTTTTCGCTGCTCCCTCGCTGGTCCGATGTGATCGGCGAGGGGGCAGACGCATGACATGCCGGGCGCTCCCTGCTGATGGGTTCGTGATCTTCCTTGACAATGCGGCACCGCTGACCTGTCCTTGCGGCAAGGCCTCGTTGCAGGCGGATGGAAGTCTCGCGCATGGATCCGTTCATTTTCGGGGCAGCGACCCTGCTGCCCTTTCTACTGACATCCTTCATCATCGAACTGACGCCGGGACCGAACATGGCCTACCTCGCCATGGTCGCGGCCTCGGAGGGGCGCAGGCCCGGCATGGCGACCGTCGCCGGCGTGGCGCTCGGCCTGGCCATCGTCGGCCTTGCCGCATCCTTCGGGGTCGCCGAGTTCGTCGGCCAGTCGGACATGCTCTATGGGGCGCTTCGCTGGGCAGGCGTCGGCTTCCTGCTCTATCTCGCCTTCGAGGCCTGGAACGGTGACGGTGAGGAGGCGGGGCCGAGCGGCAAGCCCGCATCCTTCTATTTCCGGCGCGGCCTGATCACAAATCTGCTCAATCCGAAGGCGGCGCTGTTCTTCGTCACCGTGCTTCCGACCTTCGTCGACGATACACGCCCGCTCTTGCCCCAGAACCTGACGCTTGCCGCGCTCTATGTGGGGGTCGCGACCGCGGTTCATGCCGCGATCGTGCTTCTGGCCGGGGCGTTGGAACCGGT
Source organism: Ensifer sp. YR511 (assembly GCF_900103045.1). Classification (NCBI taxonomy): domain Bacteria; kingdom Pseudomonadati; phylum Pseudomonadota; class Alphaproteobacteria; order Hyphomicrobiales; family Rhizobiaceae; genus Ensifer; species Ensifer sp. YR511. Next base: position 90,111 of record NZ_FNGR01000013.1, on the reverse strand, counting down.
CCTCAACTCGCCGGCACGCGAACGGTTGGTGCGGCGTGTGCTCGCGCTGATGCTTGCGGCCGTGGCGATCTGGTTCGGCTGGTCGACGCGCCGTTAAGGCGGGTCAGGACGAGCTCTCGACCTCGCGGGCGTCGTAGCAGACGAAGGCCAGCTTGTTGCCGTCGGGATCACGCACATAGGCAGCGTAGAAGCCATCGCCATATTGCGGACGGAAGCCTGGTTTTCCCTCTTCGCTGCCGCCGCGCGCCATGGCGGTCTCGAACAGCCGGTCGATGACCTCCGCGCTTTCCACCAGGAAGGCGGTCATCGCACCGTTGCCGATCGAGGAGGCTTTCCCGTCGAAGGGGTGGCAGGCAAAGAAACGCGGCGCCTTGTCATCATCCTTTCGACCCCAGGAGGAAACCTGCTCGTCGCAGTAGCAGCGCTCCTGGCCGATCAGCGCCATCACCGGATCGTAGAAGCGCTCTGCGCGCCTCAGGTCCGCCGTTCCGACCATGGTGTAGCCGATCATGCCTGTCTCCTCGCCTTGCCTGATGGGGGTGGTCCGTTTCGGTGGCAAGTCGTCTCACACCTGCTTTAGGCACGCAACAGCGGCGATCGGGATTGGAAGGAATGACCGATCGTGTCCGCGTCACCGCCCGCTTTTTCACGCGGGCTATTCGCCGTCGAGATAGGCGCGCCCGCGGCCGGACAGGCGATAGCCGACATCGAGGCTTTCGGTGAGGCCGAGCTCCTTCAATTTGCGGATGCGCGCCTTGAGCTTCAGTTTCTCCATGCCGATGGCGGCGCTCAGCTCCGCCGCGGTCGTCCCGTCACGGACGGCGATCAGCTGCAGTACCGGACGCGTCCAGCCCATGCCGGCGCTGTCGTCGAAGCGCGCGAGCTTGCGGTCGATTTCTGCCCGTCCTTCACCGTCGAGGTCAGCCGCTTCCCGCAGGGCGATGCGTGGATCGTCGCCGGCACGGTGGAAGGCGATGCGATAGCAGCGCCCTTCCGGGCGAGCGGCCAGCTCCTTCAAGAGAGCGCCGAGATCGACAAAGCCAGCTTTGCGGGCATCGCTGTCGGTAATCGCGCCTTCGTCGATCTCGTCGACGGCATCGATGGCGAGAACACCGACTGAGGTGCGCAAACTACCGCCGGCCTTGACCGTCGGCTTGGTCCAACGCCGGAAGGCCAAGGTCACGTCGCGGCTGGCGATGCCAGCGAGCACGTTTTGGCGAAACAGCATTTCAGGCGGTGGCGCGGCGATAGAGGGCGAGCGAGCCGGCGAGCGCCAGCAAGGCGCCGCCGCAGAGGCGGTCGAGCCAGACGGCGCCGGAACGCTTGAGGAAAGCTGCAGCCTTCGCGCCGAGCAGCGCATAGCCGAACATCACGGTGAAATCGACGGCTGCGAAGACGAGCGCAAGCATGGCGTATTGCGACGCCTGTGGTGCCGCCGGATCGATGAACTGCGGCAAGAAGGCGGTGAAGAACAGATAACCCTTGGGATTGGTGACAGCGACCAGGAAGCTTTTGAGGAAAATCGCGGCAGAGGAAACGGGAGCCGCGCCGCCGGCTTCGTTTGCCACCTGGATCGTCCCTTTCGACCGCAGCAGCATGATGCCGAGAAAGGCCAGATAGCCCGCGCCCAGCCATTTGACGACGGTAAACCAGAATTCGGAGGCCGCCAGCAGCGCGCCGAGGCCAAGCGCGACCGCGCCGATCAGCACGAAATCGGAGAGGACGGCGCCGACCATGCCGGCGATTGCGCGCCGCACCCCGTAGCGCGATCCGTTGGTGAGTGCGAGGAGGACCGTCGGGCCCGGTGTCGCGATGCCGATGAAGGCAACCAGCGCGAATGCGAGTATCGTCATTTCGGTCATGAGTTCCTCCCTCGTCGTCTCCTTCAGTCGTCCCACAGCTTTTGCGCGTGCGCAATCGTCTTTCGCGGGGTCGCAGCCGCATTTCCGGGCCTGGTTTGACAGTCGAGGCGGCATCCCCTATGGAAGCGGCAGGGTGAAGGTCCCTGCCGTCCGCGAGCGTCATGCTTTGGTGAAGTCCTTCTTTTGAGACACGGTCAGCCGAAACGGCATGCGAACCGGTGGCAATGCGGGCTCCCATCTTCAAGGAATGCATGCCGCTGCAGGAGACCTTCTCATGACGCGCGGATCAATCCCGCTTCCCTCGCTCGACGCCCTGAAAGACCAGGCCAAGCGTCTGCGCATCCGCCTCGCATCCGAAGGCGAAACCATCGGCCATTCCCGCTCGCTCGAACTGATCGCCGCCCAGTACGGCTATCGCGACTGGAACACGCTGCATGCCGCCGCCGGCAACCGGCCGCCCTTCAATCCCTGGATGCTCGGGTCCCGCGTGAAGGGGCGCTATCTCGGCCAGGCCTTCGAAGGCGAGATCCTGGGCGTCCAGGCGATCGCGGCGCAGCCGGGACGCTATCGTCTGACGATGAAATTCGACCAGCCGGTCGACGTCGTCACCTTCGAGAGCTTCTCGGCCTTGCGCCAGCGGGTTACCGCGACGGTGGACGAGAGCGGCCGCACGATCGAAAAAACCTCCAACGGGATCCCGCAACTCGAACTTGAATGGTGAGGCGCGAGCACCGCCTGCCGAGGCCCTGCGGACATGTTCGTTTCCGGTCCGGCGCCGAAGTTCAACCCAACGTCCCCGAGGCCGGCGCCTTCCGGGGACGTTTTGGTTTCCGGGATGATGACGGGCGCGCCGTGCTGAGCGCGCGGTCCTGCCGGCCCCTTCGGACATCACGCTTCCCAAGTCAGTTGCGAATGGGATGCATTTGCACTATTGATGTTGTTGCAAATGATTTGCAGAAGCAGGTGGATCGTTGCTGGCCCCAGTCAGGCGCGGTGCGGTGCGTGTTACCCAATGAGGGAGAGGGGCGAATATGGACAAGCCGACAAGACCGGACCTGCTGCGAAGGCGCAGTCTGCTGATGGGCGGGCTGGCGGCAGCGGGCGGAACGGCGATCTGCACCAGCGCCGCCTTGGGTCAACAACAGGCGAGCCATGTCGGTCATGCCGCGCCATCGGGAGCGGCGGGACAGGAGCCGATGCCCGCCATGGGGCATGGCGCGATGATGACGGTCGGCGAGGTCGATAGCGCCGTCAACGGCTTCGACCCGACGGAGATGCTCACAGATTGGGACACGGGTACGGTTTCGACGCTGCCGGACGGACGGACGCTGCGCACCTTCGAGATGACGGCGGAGGACCGCGAGATCGAAATCGCACCCGGCATCAAATTTCCCGCCTGGACCTATAACGGCCGCGTGCCGGGGCCGGCGCTGCGGGCCAAAGAAGGCGAGCGGCTGCGGATCGTCTTTCGCAACTATGCTTCGCATCCGCACTCGATCCATTTCCACGGTATTCACGCGGCGCGCATGGACGGCGTTCCTGGGGCCGGCATGGTCGATCCGGGTGACGAATTTATCTATGAGTTCGATGCCAAGCCCTTCGGCTGCCATCTCTACCACTGCCATGCGATGCCGTTGCGCCGGCACATCCACAAGGGCATGTACGGCGCCTTCGTGATCGATCCCGACCCGGAGCGCCGGCCGGAGCATGTGGAGGTCGCCCGCTCCCGGCTGCTCGGCACACCAGAGAACGCCGGCTGGCAGGAACTGGTGATGGTGATGAACGCCTTCGACACCAACTTCGATGCCGAGAATGAATTCTATGCGGTCAACACCGTCGCGCACGCCTTCATGAAACGGCCGATCCGGATCGTGAAGGGCAAGCCGGTGCGCATCTATCTCATCAACGTCATCGAGTTCGACCCGATCAACTCCTTCCACCTGCACGCCAATTTCTTCGACTATTACGACCAGGGCACGACGTTGACGCCGACCTTGAAAACCGTCGATCTCATTACCCAGTGCCAGGCGCAGCGCGGCATCCTCGAATTCACCTTCGCTGAGCACGAACCCGGCCTCTACATGTTCCACCCGCACCAGACCGAGTTCACTGAGCTCGGTTGGGTCGGCATGTTCGACGTGGTGGAGGCGCTCGCATGAACGAGATGCCAAGAGCTGCCATTCGCGCGGCAAAGACCAACCTGGTGTGGCTGGCGTTGCCTCTTATCGTCTTTGGCATCTCCGTTGCCTGGCTCGTATCAACCGATCCGTTGTCGGGCTTTCGCAACGGTGCGCCGCCGGTCGAAAACCTCACCTTCGAAAGAACCGTTCTCGACGATAGTGGTCTCAGTCTGCTTGTTCGCGCCGGCGGATCGGAACCGATGACGGTGGCGCAGGTCCAGGTGGACGACGCCTATTGGCAATTCGCCCAGGACCCGCCGGGGCCGATCGCACGCGGTGGGGCCGCATGGCTGAAACTGCCATTTCCCTGGATGCTCGGTGAGGCGCATGCAGTGAAGGTGGTGACCAACACCGGCGCCACCTTTGCGCATGACATTGCGGTTGCCGTGCCGACGCCCCAGGCGACGACGGGCCAATTGCGGCTGCAAGCCCTGGTCGGCATCATCGTCGGCATCGTGCCCGTGGCCGTCGGGCTGATGTTCTATCCGGTGCTGCGTGGTGTTGGGCGCGAGGGCATGGCCTTTCTGCTGTCGCTGACGATCGGCCTGCTCGGCTTCCTGCTGGTCGATGCGAGTGGCGAGGCGCTCGAGCTTGCCGGCGAAGCCGCGGCGATCTTCCAGGGGCCAGTCATGGTGGTGCTGGCGGCTTTAAGCAGCTTCCTTCTGCTGATGGCAATCGGCCGGCGAAGTGGTGCGCCGACCGGGCTGGCGCTCTCCACCTACATCGCGCTCGGCATCGGCCTGCACAATCTTGGCGAGGGGCTGGCGATCGGGGCCGCCTTTGCGGCCGGCTCGGCCGGGCTCGGCACCTTCCTCGTGCTCGGCTTTGCGCTCCACAATGTCACAGAAGGCATTGGCATCGCCGCGCCGATCCTGAAGAAGAGGCCGCCGTTCTCGGTCTTCGTCAGTTTGACGCTGCTGGCGGGCAGCCCGGCCGTCATCGGCATGTGGCTCGGGAGCCTTGCCGCCTCGGCGCAATGGTCCGCCTTGGCGCTGGCGATCGGGGCGGGCGCGATCCTGCAGGTGATCGTCGAAGTGGGCGCCTATCTGATGCGCCAGAGCGAGCGCCGGAGCGACGTGTTCCTGACGCCGCCGGTTTTGGCCGGCCTCGCAGCCGGTGCGGCATTCATGTATGCCACCGCGGCGCTGGTGAAGATCTGACAGGCAACAGGATGGGATCAGACGATCGTCTGGTCCATCTCCGCTGCCGGAATTTCATCGACGCGATGGATGCGCACGACGGTTGCCGGCACGCCCGCGACGGTGGTGCGCGGCGGAACGGTCTTGAGGACGACACTGCCGGCGGCGACCTTGCTATAGGCGCCGACCTCGATATTGCCGAGGATCTTGGCGCCGGCGCCGAGCATCACGCCGCGGCCGATCTTCGGGTGGCGGTCTCCGGTCTCCTTGCCGGTACCGCCGAGCGTGACGTTCTGGAGGATCGAGACCTGATCTTCGATGACCGAGGTTTCTCCGATGACGATGCCGGAGCCATGGTCGAGCATGACAGCCTTGCCGATGCAGGCGGCCGGATGAATGTCAGGTCCGAAGACGAGCGAGGCGAGGTTCGAAAGCCAGCTCGCGACTTCACGTCGGCCATCGACCCAGAGCTGGTGAGCAGCGCGGTAGGTCTGCAGTGCCTGAAAGCCCTTGAGGTTCACCAGCACATGCTTGAGGCCCGGGCAGGCCGGGTCACGCTCTTTCACCGCCTGAAGATCGGCTTCGGTCGCCAGCAGGATCTGAGGGTTTGCCTTGAAGACGTCGGTGAGCAGCTGCGCAAGCGAGCGTTCGTCGACGCGCGCGACGGCCAAGCCGGCTGCGAGCACGCCGGCCAGCAATTCGGCATCCGATCCGGCATCGATGATCGGCATCAGGGTGGGCGCCATGACCGGTTCACGTGCGGCAAGCGCGCGCGCTTCCGCCCGGATCAGGCTCCAGACCGCGCCATCAGCGAGCGGTGCCGCAAGCGAGCCTTCGTACCGTAGCGTCTCAATCAATGCGGTCATGCGCCACCGTTTATCCCGCGATATCGACGACGCCGCAGTCGCCCTCGGCCGAGCCGAAGGCCAGCTGCCGGCCATCCTTGTTCCACGCCATGGCGGTGATTGCGCCCTTGCCGGGACGGCGCAGCAGCACTTCCTTGCTGTCGGCAAAGCGTGCGCCGAGGATCATGCCGTCCTGATAGCCGATGGCGACGATATCTTCGGCCGGATGGCAGCAGACGGAGGTCACCATGATGTCGGCGCGGGTGCCGAGTTCGAGCGGCGCCTTGCCCATCGGGCCGTCCTTGCCCTGGAAGGGCCATACGATGGCAGCCGGCGCGCCCGAGGATGCGAGCCACTTGCCCTTGGCCGACCAGGAAAAGGACTTCACCTTGGCCGGATAGCCGGTCATGCGCATGTGGCGCGCTTCGGCGCCGGGCTTGGCGTCGAGCTTCCAGCCGTGCAGCGCGTTTTCCTGCATCGTGGTGACGAGGAAGCGGCCGTCGGGCGAGAAGGTGACGCCGGTGTGGGCGCCCTTCCATTCGAGGTCGATCGGCTGGCCCGATGTGCCGACCCAATGCAACGACACGCCGTTGTAGCGCGCTGCGGCGACGCGAAGGCCTTTCGGCGCGAAGGCGAGGCCTTCGACGGTGCGTTGCTCGGCGAATTCCTTCGTCGTGCCGTCGGCAAGCTTCACGTGCGTGGTCTTGCCATAGGCATAGCCAACGGCACCTTGCGGGCCGGCGGCAACCTGGGCGATCCACTTGCGCGGCGCTTCGGCGACCAGCGCCGTGGTACCGTCGGCGGCCGTGCGCATGACCTTGCCATCTTCGCCGCCGGTCAGCAGCGTATCGTTGGCTTCGTCGACCACGAGCGATAGCAGGCCTTCGTGGACCTCCGTCGTCTTGTGGCCGAGGTCGAGGCGGTGGATGGCGCCGGTGGCTTCGGCGAAGAAGGGGACGCCTTTGAGAAAGGACACGCCGACGACGTGACCTTCGAGATCGAGGGGAGCGACAGTCGGCATCAGTTCGGCTGCGCCTCGCAGGCCTTGAAGGTGCGCTCGAGCTTTTCGCGGTCGAGGTCACGGCCGATGAAGACGAGGCGGCTTTCGCGCTTTTCGCCTTCCTTCCACGCACGCTGGTGATCGCCCTCGATGATCATGTGCACGCCCTGAACGACGTAACGCTCGGCGTCGCCAGCAAAGGCGATGATGCCCTTCAGGCGCAGGATGTTCGGGCCGTCCGTCTGGGTGATCTTCTGGATCCAGGGGAAGAAGCGATCCGGGTTCATCTCGCCGCCGCGCAGCGAGATCGACTGCACCGTCACGTCGTGGATCGGCGAGGGGGCATCGTGGTGGTGATGATGGTCGTGATCGTGGTCATGATCATGATGATGGTGGTCGTGATCATGATCATGGTGGTGATGGTGATGATCGTGGCCGCAATCCGGACCGCAGGTGTGATCGTGTTCGTGATCGTCCTGGTCGAGGAAGTGCGGATCGTTTTCCAGCGCCTTTTCGAGATTGAAGGCGCCCTGGTCGAGGACCTTGGCGAGATCGATCTCGGAGCGCTGGGTGCGATAGATGCGGGCCGACGGATTGATGACGCGCACGGTCGCCTCGATGCGCTCCAGTTCCTCGGGCGTGACGAGGTCGGTCTTGTTGAGCAGCACGACATCGGCGAAGGCGATCTGGTCTTCGGCCTCGCGGCTGTCCTTCAGCCGGAGCGGCAGGTGCTTGGCGTCGACCAGCGCGACGACGGCGTCAAGCTCGGTCTTGGCGCGCACGTCGTCGTCCATGAAGAAGGTCTGGGCGACCGGGACCGGGTCGGCAAGGCCCGTGGTCTCGACGATGATCGCATCGAAGCGGCCGGGGCGGCGCATCAGGCCTTCCACCACGCGGATCAGGTCGCCGCGCACGGTGCAGCAGACGCAGCCGTTGTTCATCTCGTAGATTTCCTCGTCGGATTCCACGATCAGGTCGTTGTCGATGCCGATCTCGCCGAACTCGTTGACGATGACCGCGTATTTGCGGCCATGGTTCTCGCTGAGGATGCGGTTCAAAAGCGTCGTCTTGCCGGCGCCGAGATAGCCGGTGAGCACGGTGACGGGGATCGGCTTCTGCGGGGATGTTTCGGTCATGGGAACCTCTGGGATTTCCGGATGCGGGAGCAGGCATCCTAGTCGCGTCTCATATAGGAGATGCGGCGGCGATGCGCAAATGGCGCAGGCGATTTTGCCGGTCGGGCGGCGTTGATCGCTGCGATCCCGATAACCCTCCTTTCATCAAGATCGGCGAGAGTGCGGGGCACATCGAAGGGGTGCGCACGTGAAGACGATTTCCATCAACGGCCGGTTCCTGACCCAGCCGCTTACGGGCGTGCAGCGCTTCGCCCGCGAGATGACCCGGGCGCTCGATCAGCGCATCGCTTCGGGTGCGGTGCCGCATGCGCTGAAGGGCGTGCGCTGGCGGCTCCTTGCTCCCGGCAAGGCTGTCGACGATCTCGGCCTCAAGGCGATTTCGGTGGAGCGCTTCGGCTCCGGCCCGGGCCATCTATGGGAGCAGGGGCCACTCTTCTGGCGGTCACGCCGCGACACGCTCATCGGCTTCGGCGGCAGCGGTCCGGTGCTGCATGGCGACCAGGCGGTAGTGATCCACGATGTCACGCTCTTTCGCCATCCCGCCTCGTTCGGGCGCGGATACCGGCTGTTCCACGGAACGCTCGGCTATCTTCTCACGCGGAGGGCCAAGATCGGCACGGTCTCGAACTTCTCGCGCAAGGAACTAGCCGACGTCTTCCGCGTGCCTTCGGCCGGTATCGATGTGATCTACAATGCGACCGATCACTTCGCCGGCCTTCAGCCGGACGACGGTGTCATCGCGCGGCTCGGGCTGACCGATACGCCCTTCTTCCTTCTGGTCGGCACGCTGAAACCCAACAAGAATGTCGAGTTTGCCGTGCGCGCCTTCGAGGCCTTGGGTGCCGGTGACCACAAGCTGGTCGTGGTGGGCGGCACCGATCCGTCGGTTTTTCGCGATATCGCGCCGACGTCGAAGGGCAACCTGATCTTTCCGGGGCGCCTGACCGACGCGGAGATCGCCGGGCTGCAGCGCCACGCCGTCGCCTTCGTCTTTCCGAGCCTCTACGAAGGTTTCGGCATCCCGCCGCTGGAGGCGATGACGCAAGGCTGCCCGGTGCTGGCCGCCGACATCCCGCCGGTGCGCGAGGCCTGCGGCGACGCGGTTCGCTATTTCGATCCGTTGAAGGCGGAAACGCTGGTCGAGGCAATGCGGATGATTTCGGCCGACGCGACTTTGCGTCGTGAGTTGACGCATGCCGGTTACGACAATGCCAAGCGCTTTTCCTGGGATGGAAGCGCGGTGGTGCTGCTCAACATGCTGGCTGCCAGCCGGGCTTGATGGCTGCGGAGGGCGTTAGAGGTCGAGCACGCGCATCGGGTCCAACCGTCCGCGCAGCATATCCAAGACGGCGATGACGTTGCCCTTCAGCCGACCGCGGCGGTCGACGAGGCCTTGCGACCTGACGCTGCCGAGGATGTTGGCAGCGACGTTGCCCCCCATCAGACGCAGCGCCCATTTGAGGCCGACCGTGCCCTTGTTGCGCAGATAGAGCGGATTGGCGACCTGCGAGTAGCCGAAACGCAAACCCGAGGTGCGGCCGCGCTTGTTGCCGAGATGGACGCCGCGCAATCTCGGCGACTTGACGATGCGCCCGCGTGACGCAAGTCGCCGGCAGAAATCGACGTCCTCCTGCCAGCCGTAGAGCGGCAGGCGCTCGTCGAAGCGGGTGTGCTCGACGGCGATCGCCGCAACACGGAAGGCCATGTTGCAGCCGTAGGCATTGAAGGCGGGTGTGATTTGATCCTCGGGCGCGGGACCGGCGTCGCCATCGAGGATCGCCTTCGCATCGGCCACCGAAATGCCGGGTCCGTGAATGCCGTCTGCCAGAACCAGGCCGGTTGCAACGACGATATCCGCCTCGCGCGCAAACAATCGCTCGGACTCTGCGAGAAAGTCGTGGTGTGGCAGGAAGTCGTCGTCGAAGAAGACGATTAGGTCGGCGGTCGTCGCGTGGTCGAGGATCGCATTGCGCTGCGCGCTCGAGCCTTTGCTGCCCTTAACGACGCGGACGTCGACTGCGAGGGCACTGAGGCGGTTTTCGTCGATGTCCTCGGGCGCGCTCGGGCAGACCAGGATGGAGTCCGGCAAGCGGGTCTGCCGCGTCAGATGCAGCAGGGTCTCCGAAAGGACTTCGCGGCGGCCTGCGGTCGCTATGCCGACGACGATGTTCATGGCGGACTCTCCGAACGTTTCGGCGGCGATCTAACCGGAAATTCGTGCAGTTTTTCTTAGCGCAATTGTTTCCAGCCCTATGGGGCCGGAGCCCGCATCATCAGCCGCAATTGGTTGAGTGCGAGCAGGCACAGGACGCCGCCCCCGAGGATGCCGGCGCCGATCGCGAGATAGCTGGTTTCGCCGGCGAGCGCGAAGGCGAAACCAGCCGTGGCGAGCCCTGCGGCGGCAAGAAGCACCGGCGACCAGGGGAGGTCGAAGGGAAGCACCGCCATCAGGCGCAGACCGAAGGCGGTCGCAAGGACCGCGCCGATCGCACCACCGGTCGCAAGCGCCGTATCGCTCGGGCCTGCGACAACCAGTGCCGCGAGCGCCCCGAGGTTCAGCAGCAGGCAGTCGATGACGGCGAGCAGAAGGATCAGCGCAAGACGCTGCTTCAGGTGCAGCGGCGTCGGCAACATGATCTGCGTCAGCGTGCGGGCAAGCGAAATGAGGATGATCGCGGGCGCCGTGGCGAGGAACCCCTGCTGCAGGTCCGGGCTGATGACGACCCACGTGACCGGCAGGAGCACTGCAAAGATGCCGGCCGCCATCATCAGCGCGAAGCTGGCAAGCAGGGCATAGTATTGCCCGAGCGTCCGGGCGAGGTCCGCGCGGTTGTCGGTCCGGTCGTGGGCGGCGACGATTTCGGGGTACTGGATCGCCTGAAGCGCCGAAACGATGAGCACGAAGGGCCGCTGCAAAAGGTCGAGCGCCAACAGCGCGCCGGCGGCACCCGTCGCTCCGAGAACGGACGTCAGCAGCGTCTTGAGGGCGAGCGGCGCGAACATGGCGGCCGTTGCAGCGCCGGCCGAAACGCTGCCATAGACGAGGTGCTTGCGGAAGCGCGCAGTCTCCAGTGCAACGGTCGGTCGCGCTGCCGGGCTGCGGGAAAGAACCGAGGCGAGCAGGCCGTAGGCAGCGTAGCCGGCCAGAAGCCCCGTGACCGTTGAGAGGAAGGTGGGCGAGGCCAATGCCCCGGCGAGCGTGCCGACTGCCAGAATTGTGGCGCGTGATCCCTGCAACACGGAAAAGGCGCGAAAGTCCTGACGAAACCGCAGCATCGTCAGATGCAGGTCGCTGCCCCCTTGCGCGATCGACACCAGACCGCCGACAAGGGCGACGACCGCCGGCACGCCGAAGAACACGGCTATCGAGGCTGCGGCCAGGCAGAGTGCTGCGCAGACCGTCGCTTCAACGAGGATCGTGCGCCGCTCAGCCGCCTCGCTGTCAGCGTCCGGCCCCGGATAGAAGCGGGTGCAGGCGAAGCGCACCCATTCGAAAGCGGCGATCGCTGCGAATTGGCAGATCGAGATGAACAACGAATAGCTGGCGTAGTCCGCAGGCGCCAGCCAATGGGCGACGATGATCAGCAGGCCGAAGGCGATGACGGCCTGATAAAAATAGGCGCCGAGCGCTATGATCTTCGCCATGGGTTCTCTGCTCTTCCAACGGACGTCCTTGATAGCGCAAAACCGCAAAGAAAGTGTTTGCCGGGCGTCGGTTCACGCGTCAGGCGAGTTCAGACGGGTCGAAATCCCTGACGTCTTCGAGCAGTTCGACAAGGCCTTTGACGGCATAGGCAAGCAGCGCCTCGCCGCGCGCAGCCGTTGCGGCTGACGCGTTGCCGGCAACGCCATCGGCGTTGAGGTCGCGCATCTTCCAGCCGAAGGCATGCGGGCCGTAGGCACGCAGATGCTTGAAGCGACCGGCAAAGTCGCGCTGACGCGAGGGGAAATCGGACGCTTTTGTCGTGTCCACCTTGTCGGGATGCAGCGCCAGCATCACCGAAGTCTCGATATCGCCGCCGTGAATGTCGAAGGCCTTGTCTTCTGGCGCGATCCAGCCGTCCGGCTGGCCGAAGCGGGTCCAGCTGGTCGCGACCGCCAGCATGTTCAAGCGCACGCGCGCTTCGGTCGCGACGATCGTCATCAACGGCGAATTGCCGCCGTGGGCGTTCAGCATCACGAGCTTGCGAATACCAAGGCCATGGAGATCCCCGGCGATGCCGAGCCAGCGCTCGACCGCCTCGCTGTAGCCAAGCGTGCGGCTGCCGGCGACATCCATGTGCTCGATCGAGTAGCCGACCGGCTCGACCGGCAGGAAGGTTACAGGCAGATCGGCGGGAAGCGCGGCGATGGTGCGCGAGACGATGCCTTCAGCAATCAGCGTGTCGGTTTCGAAGGGCAGGTGAGGTCCGTGCTGCTCATGCGCGCCGAGCGGCAGCACCGCGATCCAGTCGCGGCGGGCGTCAGGCGGAAGGTCGGCCGGATTGTCCTGCCATCGCGGCTCGGGCATCGACATTTCTCTTCGATCCTCCACGTCAATTGTCGTAAAATTGTTATTTGAGTCATACAGTTCGTAATCGCAAGCTGTATTGTTATAAGTGTTCGAGACGGGATTCGGCAGGAGGTCCAATGGGCAAGAAGAACAAGGCCGAAAAGAAGGGCAAGAACGGCAAGAAGAAGGACGAGCTCCTGATCGAGCCTCACGATCTTGCCGCCGTCCTTGTCCAGGCTGCGCGGTCGATGCGCACCGTGCTCTCCCGCAATCTGCTCGAAAGCGGCCTCTATGCCGGACAGGATGGCGTCATGCTGGCGCTGGCCGAGACCGACGGTCTGACGGCCGGCGGGCTCGCGGTCAAGCTCGGCGTCAAGGCGCCGACCATGACCCGCACCATCGGCCGCATGGAAGCGCAGGGCTTTCTCGAGCGGCGTCCGGACGACGATGATGCACGGCTCACCAAGGTCTATCTCACTGAGCCCGGCCGCAACCGGCTGCAGACGATCGCCGAGGCCGGTCAGCATTCTGAAAAGCTCGCGACCCGTGGTCTGACCGACAAGCAGGTTCGCACGCTGATGAAGCTGCTGCGCGCCGTTGACAGCAATCTCCAGGCTGCGCGCGCGGCCGATTGAACCTGATTTGCCGCATATTGCCGCGGCGATTTAAACAGTTTAAATAGGGATTTAAATTTATGGCACGCGTGCCGTCTCAAAGGCGCGCGAAGGATGTCGAACGGCTTGACGCACCGCTCCTGGCTGGGGTTCGTGCGGATGGGGCGAAACAGGCTTACAGGGGGCATCGTGGCGCAAAAGGTCAAGCTTTCGACGATCGCGGAAACACTCGGTCTTTCGACGGCGACGGTATCCCTGGCCCTGCGTGACAGCCCGCTGGTGGCGACCGTCACCCGCGACAAGATCAAGGAACAGGCGCGCGCGCTCGGCTATATCTACAACCGCCGCGCCGCCAGTCTCAGGACATCACGATCGGGCATCATCGGCGTCGTCGTGCACGACATCATGAACCCGTTCTACGGGGAAATCCTGAAGGCGATCGAGGCCGAACTCGACCGCGACAAGCAGACCTTCATTCTTTCCAATCACTACGATTCCGTCGACAAGCAGCGCGATTTTATCGAGACGCTGCTGCAGCTCGGCGGTGACGGCGTCATCATGTCGCCGGCGATCGGCACGCCGCTGGAGGACATCCAGCTCGCCGAGGACAACGGCATGCCGGCGATCCTGATCGCCCGCTCGATCGAGGGCGTGGACGTGCCGATCTTCCGCGGCGACGACGCCTACGGCATCTCGCTTGCCGCCAACCACCTGATCGGCCTTGGCCACCGCTGCATCGCCATGGTCGGCGGCACGGACGAGACCTCCACCGGACGCGACCGCTACCAGGGCTACGTCAACGCGCTGCGCAAGGCCAACATCGAGGTCGATCCGGAACTGCGCATTCCCGGGCCCCGCACGAAGCAGGGCGGCTTCGAGGCCGCAGTGCACCTGCTTTCGCTGCCGCAGAAGCCGACCGCGGTCGTCTGTTGGAACGACCTCGTGGCGATCGGCATGATGAACGGCATCGCGCGCGCCGGTCTCGTGCCAGGCGTCGACATCTCCGTGACCGGCTACGACGACCTGGAAGAGGCGTCGATCGCGACGCCGGCGCTCACCACCGTCTGGAATGGGCAGGCCGATGTCGGCCGCAGTGCTGCCCGCGCACTACTCGACAAGCTCTCCGGCAGCCATGAGCCGGATGGAATTCACCTGATCAAGCCGGAGATGCGCATCCGGCAGTCGACCGGCCCCTTGCGGGTCATCGCCTGAGGTCCATCACCCGCAAGGAAAATTGCCATGTCTGCCTGCATTCGCGTTCTCGTGCCCGGAAAAATCAATCCGCGGGTGATCGATCGTCTGGCGGAACGGTTCGAAGTGGTGCGGATCGAAGGTGCCGATGCGACGCTGGTGACGCCGCAGATGCAGGACGTCAAGGCGATCGCCGTTTCCGGGCGCGTGCCGGCTGCACTGATGGACGCCCTGCCGCAGCTTGAGATCATCGCCAATTTCGGCGTCGGCTACGACGGGGTGGAGGTCGGGCATGCCGCGGCCAAGGGAATTGCCGTCAGCAACACGCCCGACGTCCTGACGGAAGAAGTGGCCGATACCGCGGTCGGGCTGCTGCTCAACACGCTCCGTCAATTGCCGCAGGCGGAGCAATGGCTGCGCCAAGGTCGCTGGAGCCGCGAGGGCGCCTTCCCGCTATCGCCGCTGTCGCTGCGGGGTCGAAGCGTCGGTCTTTACGGTCTCGGGCGCATCGGTCTTGCGATTGCCAAGCGGCTCGAAGCCTTCGGCGTATCGATCGCCTATCATACGCGCAGCCCGCGCGAAGGCCTTGTCTATGCCTACCATTCGACGCTGACGGGGCTCGCAGCTGCGGTCGATACGCTTGTTGTCATCGTACCCGGCACCGAGGCGACGCGGCGGACGGTCAATGCCGAGGTGCTTGCCGCGCTTGGCGGCAATGGGGTGCTGATCAATGTCGGACGCGGCTCGACGGTCGACGAACAGGCCTTGATCGCGGCGCTTCAGGCGGGCGTGATCGCCGGTGCCGGTCTCGATGTCTTCGAGAACGAGCCGCAGGTGCCGGAGGCGCTTGTGGCGCTGCCGAATGTTTCGCTCCTGCCGCACGTGGCCTCTGCCTCGGTGGTGACGCGCAACGCCATGGCCGACCTCGTCGCCGACAACGTCGTGGCGTGGTTCTCGACCGGCAAAGCGCTGACGCCCGTGCCGGAAACACCGTTCACGCGACGCGCGGACTAAGGCCCGACGTCGACGCGCCAGGCGCAAGGTCAAACAGATAGCTCAGGCGGCCAGACGAGCGGCGGCGTAGGTTCTGACCGCATCGCCGAACGCCTTGAACAGGCTCGCGGACGGCGTGTCCGTGCGCACCCAATATTCCGGATGCCATTGCACGCCGACGGCAAAGGCCTTGGAGCCGATCACCGAGACGGCCTCGATCGTGCCGTCGTCGGCAACCGCTTCGACCGCAAGACGGGGCGCGGCAGCGCCGATCGCCTGGCGATGGAGCGAGTTGACGCGGATGCGGCCGGCGCCGAGCACCGGCGCGAGGCAGCTTCCTTCCTTGACGATCACGTCCTGGCGGATGCCGTAGGCGACGTCGAGTTCCTTCACGTCGGGCTTGCGGTGATCCCAGATGCCCGGCAGGTCCTGAATTTCGGATGCGAGCGTGCCGCCGAGCGCGACGTTGAGTTCCTGAATGCCGCGACAGATGGCGAGAAGCGGCACGCCGCGCTCCAGCGCGCGGGTGATGAGCGGCAGGCTGGTCGCGTCGCGGCCGGGATCGAAGGGGCCGTCGCTCTCCTTGGCCTCGGCTCCATAGAGCGAGGGATGGACGTTCGAGCGGGCGCCACTTGCCAGCACGCCGTCGACCCGGTCGAGGATCTCGTCGATGTCGTTGCCGGTCTCGAGTGCCGGGATGAGGAAGGGCATGACGCCGGCGCCTTCGACGGCGGCGCGGACATATTGATGGGCAACGACATGCCAGACATTGCCGTCGAATTCGCGGAAATCGCACGGGATGGCAACGACAGGTTTCGACATCATCAGGCTCCGTTGGATGCTTGAGAAAAGCCTTGCCTTCAGTTGCAGATGAAAGTCAACTGAGAAGGTGGTGAGCGCGATCGTCGCGCCGATCCCGGGCAGCGAGACAGGAGGAGCGATCCGAAACGGCAGGAAATCGCAGGTATTTCTTCAAGAACGAGTAACCATCACAGGCGCAAGTTTGGGATCATCTACGGGCGTCGCAGAATTGTCGAAGTTGCGATCAAGCCGTTTCATTGTGTGAATGCCTATGTTTGGTTGTAGAAACCGAGTATTGTCCCGTGCGGTTCGCACTACTGAGTTGAACTCTTGGGCGATGCCGGCGAAGACCCGTGGTTTTGCTGGGATTCGGTACATTTTTCGGGGCGTTAGACGAAATCTTTCGTTAAGTGATCACCCCTAACAATCCGGTAAACCGGAGCTTGGTTCATGATGCGACTTGGACAGAGCGCTCTTCCGACTGACGTGTATCTGTCATCCGTGAGCTCGCTCTACGAACATCGCAAAACGCTGGTGATCGGCATGCTGTCGCATGTCGTGACGTTCCTGCTCGTCTATCTGAAAACCAGTGATCCGCTCTATCTCGCCTGCTCCGGTGTGATCTTCGTCCTCTGGGCGCTGCGCAATCTCGACATGGCGCGGTTCGACCGGCAGGATTTCTCCAATGCTGATCGGGCGATGGTCCGCAAGTGGGAGAACCGCTACATCGTCGGCGGCGTCAGCGTCACGCTCACCTGCGGTATTGCCTGTGGCTACGCCATCGCCATCAGCCAGGACTCCTTTTCCGAGCTCGCCACCATTTCGGTGACGCTTGCGTCGATGATTTCGCTCGTCGGTCGCAATTACGGCTCCGAGCGGGCCGTGCTCCTCTTGTCTTCCTCGGCCTGCCTGCCGATCGTCATCGGCCTGATCACGCTGCAGGACGTGTTCATGCTGGCGCTTGCCGTGCTGATCCTGCCCTTCATCCTGTCCACCTGGATGATGGCCAACAATGTGCGCGCCTTCCTCTATGAAAACGTGATGGCAGCGCGCGAGATCGCCACGATCGCCGGCCAGTTCGACACGGCGCTCAACAACATGACGCATGGGCTGTTCATGCTTGATGCCGATGGCCGGGTGGTCGTCGCCAACGAGCGGGCCTGCGAACTGCTGGCCCTCGGCGACCGCACCGAACTCAAGGGCTGGCTGCTCGATGATGTGATCCGGCGCGGCGCCCGGCGCATGCGGCTCGATCCGGACAAGACCAAGGCCATTTCGCGCCAGCTCGACCTTCTGCTCAAGGGCAAGCGGCCGCAGGTGCTGATCCCCGTCAGCGAAGAGCTGCATCTGGAATTTTCGGCGAGCCGCCGCGATAACGGCGACACGGTGCTGATTTTTGAAGACGTGACCGCGCGCGTCCAGGCGGAAAAGCAGATCCTGCATATGGTGCGGTTCGACAAGCTGACGCAGCTGCCGAGCCGCGACTATTTCGGGGAGCTGGTGCAGGCGACGGTGAGCGCGGACGACACGGCCGAACGGTTGGTCGGGTTGATGGTTCTCGACGTAACGGAATTCAAGCACGTCAATGACATGCGCGGCCATATCGTCGGCGACAGACTGCTTCATGCGATTGCCGGCCGGCTAAGGGTGCTTGCCGGTGACGATGCGATCGTCGCGCGGCTGATGGGCGACGAGTTCGTCGTGTTCATTCCCGATGGCAGTGACGCTATTGCACTCGAAGAGCGGATGCGCGGACTTCATGCCGATCTGCGCGACACTTACGAAGCCGGCGGCTTCACCTTCAGCATGACGATGAGCGCTGGCATCGTCATCGCTTCGAGCCTCGACCTCAAGCTCGAGGACTTGCAGATCAAGGCGGATCTTGCGCTTTCGGAAACAAAGCTGCGCAACCGCGGCGGCTGCACGGCCTTCGAGGCCGAGATGGATGCGCGCTACGTCGATCGCCAGAAGCTGAAGGCGGACCTGCGCGAGGCGATCAACGCCCGCTGCCTGACGCTCTCCTACCAGCCGATGTTCGCCCCGAACGGCGGGCGCGTGGAGTGCTGCGAGGCGTTGGCGCGGTGGACCCATCCGGAACGCGGGCCGGTGCCGCCGAACGTATTCATCCAGCTTGCCGAAGAGCTCGGGCTGGTCACGGAAATCACCCGCTTTGTTCTCGATCAGGCGTGCCGGGACTGCATGAACTGGCCGGGCGACGTATCGGTGTCGGTCAACCTGTCGGTGCTCGACCTTCGCAGCAGCGAAATCGTGGTCATGGTCACGGACGCACTTCGCGGAACCGGTCTCGATGCCGCGCGGCTGCATCTGGAAGTGACGGAAAGCTGCCTGATGGACGAGCCGCTGAAGGTGCAGGCGATCCTGCGCGAACTGCGCGGACTGGGCATCACCATCGCCATCGACGATTTCGGCACCGGCTACTCGAGCCTCAGCTATCTCGATGCCCTGCCGGTCGACATCATCAAGATCGACCGTTCCTTCGTGCGCAACATCCGCGAGGATTCTCGGCGCTTCAAGCTTCTGCGCGGGACCGCCAACCTTGCCCGCGCGCTCGGCCTGCGCATCGTCGTCGAAGGTGTCGAGACGGCGGACCAGCTACAACTTATCAACGAGCACAATTGTGCCGATCTGATACAGGGCTTCGTCTTTGCCGCGCCCATGCCGGCTTCGGCCATTGCTACGCTTTGCAAGAATGGTGTGCCAAAACGAGGCACAAAAACCACCAGCAAGCGCATCGCCTAACCCCTGAAATCTTCTTAAAACTGTCCTGTTTTGCTGCTGGTTTTCCGGTAGCAAGTCATTGATTAGGTGCGCCAAATTGATCCCGCTTTGGTGCGCTTGATTTCAAATCGAGCAAATAAGTTCACGAATTTTTATGGTTAACGAAAAGTTAACGGTGAACTGTTTCGATTTGCGGTTGCCGCCTCATCACCCGTCAATAGGTTAACGATTTGTTAACCATGAGGTGTTGAGTATGGGTGAGAAGGTTCACCAGGCTGAGCCTGGGCGCTTTTCTGAAAAACTGATGCAATTGCTCGATCGCGTCGAATACCGGCGGGTCGAAACCGGCGAGGACATGGAGGACATCGCGCGGCTGCGCTACAAGTCCTACAAGTCCGTCAATCTGATGGAGTTGACCGGCTCGACGCTGATCGACGATCTCGATTTCGACAGTCACGCCTATGTCTTCGGTCTCTATCTCGACGAAGTGCTTGTCAGCACCGTGCGCGTTCATCATGTGACGTCGGATCATCGCGCCAGCACGTCGGGCATGATCTTCGCTCCCGAGATCGACGCGTTCCTCGACGCCGGCATGGTGCTGGTCGATCCCGGCCGGTTGGCGGTCGATCCTGACGTGATCGGCGACGAGATGCGGGCGCTTCCCTATCTGACGCTGCGACCGGTCGCGATGGCGTGCGAGTATTTCGCTGCCGACCGCTGCCTGACGGCCTGCCGTCCGCGACACGCGGCTTTCTACAAACGCATCTTTGCGTCGGAGACGGTTGTCGCCAAGCGCGAGAACCTCGGTGTCTACAATGCCGACGGCGCGCTTCTGGTGGCACAGGTGCGGGGGCAGCGGCCGTCGATCCTCGACCGCTACCCGGTCTTCGATTCCGAACCGTTCGAACGCCGCATGATGTTTGCCGACCGCAGCGAGGTGCCGTTTGCGCCGCTGACGATCCTGCCGACCGCGCGCATGGCGCAGACCGGCTACGGCCGCTCCTACCGGACGTCCGTCTTCCGGTAAGCTGCCTCGATTGCGAATGCGAATTCGGGGCGCGTCGAGGCGCGCCGCACCTTGCTGTGTGGCGTGACATTTCGCCCCATCAGGTATGGCTAAAGAACGGGTTTTCGTTGCGCCAGCCGTGCGCATTGTGTAAGGGCAGCTATAAGGGTTTCGCGGCTTTTCGCGAGACCGTGCTTCGATAGGGCGGCGATGACCCCAAGGTGGCGCCGCGGCATTCAGGGAGAATTTTGAACGATGGCTGAGCATCATTCTGGACCGGTCGATGTGGGCGCTCCGATGGACTATCCGGAACACGAGAAGACCTACCTCATGTTCCTGAGTGCCTCGAAGTACGGCACGCTTTTCTGCGTCGCCCTGCTGATCGCGATGGCTGCCGGCTTCTTCACGACGATGGGCCTGATCTCCTCGATCGTGCTTTTCATTCTGATCAACGTCGCCGGTTTCTTCTTCCTTCGCTAATCGGCGCGACCAAACCGACCGTTGAGGGAGCGCAGACCGTGCTTCCTCGGCGACCGGGCGTTTGCCCGGAAGAAGTTGCATGTCGCCGGCTGGAGGTGCCGACGCATATGGCTTGAGGCCCGGATGCCCGTCGGAGGGCAGGGGCGGATAATCCTCACCCGAGTGAGGGAGGAGTGGACAGCAGGCCCGCAGAGCCCGGTTGCGGCTCGATGCCGGTGGATCGCCAAAGGTCCCGCATCCAGGCGATGGCTTGCTCCAGACGATTGCGCCGGGCACAGGTGTGCCGCGCACATGAGGGCGTGTCGGCCCGGTAGGCCACCCGCTTTGCAGTCGGAGAGAATGCCCGCATTCCGGCCCTGGCTCGATTGCGGCCAGGAGGGGGGACTTGTGAGCGAGATCGTCTTCGTCGCCAAGGAAACGGATCCGAACGAGGGTCGCGTTGCCGCATCACCGGATACTGTGAAGAAACTGAAAGGTCTCGGCTTCGACGTCGTCGTCGAGGCGGGCGCCGGGTTTCTGTCGCGCATTCCGGATGCCGAGTTCGAAAAGTCCGGCGCCCGGATCGGCACGACGGCAGACGCCAGGGCGGCGGATGTCGTGCTCAAGGTCCGTCGGCCGACGAGTGTCGAGATTGCCGGCTACAGGTCCGGCGCCATCGTCATCGCCATCATGGATCCCTACGGCAACGAGGCGGCGATCGCCGAGATGGCGAATGCCGGATTGACCGCTTTTGCGATGGAGCTGATGCCGCGCATCACGCGCGCGCAGTCGATGGACGTGCTGTCCAGCCAGGCCAACCTCGCCGGCTATCAGGCGGTCATCGACGCGGCCTACGAATATGACCGGGCGCTGCCGATGATGATGACGGCGGCCGGCACGGTTCCTGCCGCCAAGGTCTTCGTCATGGGCGCCGGCGTTGCCGGTCTGCAGGCGATCGCGACGGCCCGCCGTCTCGGGGCCGTGGTCTCGGCAACCGACGTGCGTCCCGCCGCCAAGGAGCAGGTCGCCTCGCTCGGGGCCAAGTTCATCGCCGTCGAGGACGACGAGTTCAAGGCGGCTGAGACCGCCGGCGGCTACGCCAAGGAAATGTCCAAGGACTATCAGGCCAAGCAGGCAGCACTTGTCGCCGAGCATATCGCCAAGCAGGACATCGTTATTACCACGGCGCTTATCCCCGGCCGCCCGGCGCCGCGGCTCGTTACCCGCGAGATGCTGAAGAGCATGAAGCCCGGTTCGATCGCGGTCGACCTTGCGGTCGAGCGCGGCGGCAACGTCGAGGGGGCAGAGGCCGGCAAGGTCGCCGAGGTCGAAGGCGTCAAGGTTATCGGCCATCTCAATGTGCCGGGCCGCATCGCCGCTTCCGCCTCCGGGCTTTATGCCAAGAACCTCGTCACCTTCCTGGAGACGATGGTCTCCAAGGAGACCAAGGCGCTCGCGCTCAACATGGAAGACGAGCTCGTCAAGGCGACGGCGCTCACCCATGGCGGTCAGGTCGTGCATCCGAACTTCGGCGCCAGCAAGGGGGACAAGTGATGGCGAATGAACTTCTCGACAAGGCGCTCGCCGATCTCGACCGGGCGGTAGAAGCGGTCCGCACCGCGGCCGAATACGTGCCGGATGCGGCCGGTGCCGTCGCCCATGGCGCCACCGGCGGTGCGATCGACCCCTTCGTCTTTCGCCTGGCGATCTTCGTGCTGGCGATCTTCGTCGGCTACTACGTCGTCTGGTCGGTGACGCCGGCGCTGCACACGCCGCTGATGGCGGTCACCAACGCGATCTCCTCGGTCATCGTCGTCGGCGCCCTGCTGGCGGTCGGCATTTCCGCCTCGGGCCTTGCGACCGGCTTCGGCTTCATCGCGCTGGTGCTCGCCTCCGTCAACATCTTCGGCGGCTTCCTCGTCACCCAGCGCATGCTCGCCATGTACAAGAAAAAAGACAAGTGAGGCCGGCATGATGAACGCCAACTTCGCAGCCTTCCTCTACCTCGTCTCGGGCGTCCTGTTCATCATGGCGCTGCGCGGCCTCTCGCATCCGACCACCAGCCGCAAGGGCAATACCTACGGCATGGTCGGCATGGGCATTGCCATCGTCACGACGCTGCTGCTTGCCAAGCCGAGCTTCGGTGGCCTGATGCTGATCGTGCTTGGCCTTGCCATCGGCGGCGGCGTCGGTGCCGTGATCGCCCGTCGCATTGCCATGACGTCGATGCCGCAGCTGGTCGCCGCCTTCCACTCGCTGGTCGGTCTTGCCGCCGTCATGGTGGCGGCTGCCGCCATGTATGCGCCGGAAAGCTTCGGCATCGGTACGATCGGTGACATCCACGCGCAGGCGCTGGTCGAAATGTCGCTCGGCGTCGCCATCGGCGCGATCACCTTTACCGGCTCGGTCATCGCCTTCCTAAAGCTCGACGGTCGCATGTCCGGCAAACCGATCATGCTTTCGGGTCGCCATGCGATCAATGCCGGCCTGGCCGCCGCGCTCGTCGTGCTGGTGATCATGCTGGTCCTGACCCAGAGCACGACGGTGTTCTGGCTGATCGTCGTACTGTCGCTGGCGCTCGGCGTGCTGATCATCATTCCGATCGGCGGCGCCGACATGCCGGTGGTGGTCTCGATGCTCAACTCCTATTCGGGCTGGGCCGCGGCCGGTATCGGTTTCACGCTCGGTAACCTGGCGCTGATCATTACCGGGGCGCTCGTCGGTTCGTCCGGTGCGATCCTCTCCTACATCATGTGCAAGGGCATGAACCGCTCGTTCATCTCGGTCATCCTCGGCGGCTTCGGCGGTGAGACAGCAGCGGCCGCAGGCGAGGACGGTGTCCAGCGCACGGTCAAGCAGGGCTCGGCCGATGACGCGGCCTTCCTGATGGCGAACGCCTCCAAGGTGATCATCGTGCCCGGCTACGGCATGGCGGTCGCCCAGGCACAGCATGCGCTGCGCGAAATGGCCGATCAGCTGAAGGCGGCCGGCGTCGAGGTCAAATATGCGATCCATCCGGTCGCGGGCCGCATGCCCGGCCATATGAACGTTCTGCTGGCTGAAGCAAACGTTCCCTATGACGAAGTGTTCGAGCTCGAGGATATCAATTCCGAGTTCGCGCAGGCCGATGTCGCCTATGTCATCGGCGCCAACGACGTCACCAACCCGGCGGCGCGCGACGACAAGTCCTCGCCGATCTACGGCATGCCGATCCTCGACGTCGACAAGGCCAAGACCTGCCTGTTCGTCAAGCGTTCGCTCGGCTCCGGCTATGCCGGCATCGACAACACGCTGTTCTACAAGGACGGCACGATGATGCTGCTCGGCGACGCCAAGAAGGTGACGGAAGACATCGTCAAGGCGCTGCACGCCTGAGGGCTGCTCGCATCGACCGATAAAGAAACGCCCGCCTTTCGGCGGGCGTTTTGCGTTGAAGGACATGCGCGCGCCGTATGCGGCGATGTGTCGAGCTTTAGTCCAGGTCGACTTAGCCAGCCGGTGCCAGTGTCAGCTCGTCAATGCCGACGGCGAGGTTCAGGCCTTCCTGCACCTGGACATTGACCGGCTGTAGCATAAACGCCTTGTTGGTGCCGCCGCCGATCACCTTGGCGCCACCGCCGACGGCGAGACTCGCATCGGCGCCGACGCCGTAATACTCACCGGCAAGCGCGAATTCGCTGATCGGTGTGCCTGTCTTGGCAAGCACGTCCCAGATCATCGTGCTCTTTCCCGTCTTGCCGATGTCGATGCCGATCTTGCGGATCGTGCCGGCATAGACGGCCTTCGGTGCGCCATTGGTGGGCGTGAAGGTGCACATCAGGTTCTTGGTTGAGGTCAGGATCATGCCAGTGCCGCCTTCCGAACCACAAACGAGGCGGCCAAGGGCGACATAGTTTTGCGCGGCGGCCGGGCCCGTGGCAAGCGCGGCGAGCGCCAGCGCAGTGACGAGGGTTCGTTTGATCATGGCTAGTCTCCGTTCTTGATGCTTCAAGCAAACGGATGGCGGGCAGGAAGGTTCCGCTGTGCAGGGGGCAATGCCTGCAAACGAAAACGCCCGCGATGCGGTCGCGGGCGTTTCGAAATGCGTGATCGGGTTGGCTCAGGATGCCTTGACGCGGGCAAGGCCTGCGCGGGCCGGCTCGTATTTCGGGTCGAGCTGCAGCGCGTGCGAATAGGATTTCGACGCTTTGGCCTTGTCGCCCTTGCGCTCGTAGATCAGCGCCTGGTTGGCCCAGGATTCGGCGACCTTGCCGTTCAGGTTGATCGCGGTGTTAAAGTCGGAGAAGGCGTTGTCGTCGTCGCCTTGCGCGACATAGGAGATGCCGCGGCCGTTATAGGGTTCCGGCGAGCTCGGCGACAGCGAGATCGCGGTCGAGAAGTCTTCGATCGCCTGACCGTGCTGGTTGCGTGCCTGGTAGATCAGGCCGCGATTGTGATAGGCGCGCGGATCGGTGGTATCGAGCTGGATGGCCTTGTTGAAATCGTTGAAGGCGGAATCGAGCTGGCCGGCCTGGCGATAGAGATTGCCGCGGCCGATATAAGCGACGTCGTAGTTGGCGTTGAGCTGCAGGGCCGTGTTGTAGTCGGCAAGCGCTGCCTGGGTATTGCCCATGTTGCGATGAACGAGCGCCCGGTTGGCATAGGCCTGGTAGAAGCGCGGGTTCAGCTTGATCGCCTGGTCGAAATCGGCAATCGCGCGGCGGTATTCGCCGGCGCGGCCGTAAGCCGAGCCGCGGACATTGTAGCCTTCCGGATCGCTCGGGTTGGAGGCGATGACGCTCGAAAGCGAGGCGATGTTTTCCTGCGAGCCCTGTTCGCGCTCGACCTTGTTGGTGACGGAGTCCGGACCGTCGGTCGTGCAGCCGGCGATGAGGAGGGCCGAGCCGAGAAGCAGCATGGCGGCAAGCCTCGGCTTGCGCTGGTGGCGGCGAGACGCCTCATGGACATTAAAACCGGAGACGTCCGCAGTCATGGCAGCAAGTGTCAAAGGTTGATCCCTCAAATCGACAAGGTCTCGAAAGCCATCGGCTTTCCGTTTCTGGAGCCGCTGAACTCCCCGCGGGCTCCTCAAGCCGGGCCAAAGTCGGCCTTGGCAGACCACCGGTCCAAACACTCCGGTCGGTCGTCCGTCGGTGGCAGCGTCGAGCACGCTAGCCTGTCGGCGGAAAAGATGTCCATACCAAAAAAAGGCGGTGGCGATATTTCGCCCCCGCCACGACTTACATCGAATAGCGTCGAAAAAACGACAAATCAGCGAGCCAGGAGGCCTTCGCGCTGTGCACGCTTGCGTGCCAGCTTGCGGACGCGGCGAACGGCTTCAGCCTTTTCGCGAGCGCGCTTCTGGGACGGCTTCTCGTAGTAGTCACGCATCTTCATTTCGCGGAAAATGCCTTCGCGCTGCATCTTCTTCTTGAGAGCGCGGAGCGCCTGATCGACATTGTTATCGCGGACTAGTACCTGCACGTGAATCCCGTTCCTTGGTTCGTGTTGTTTGCTGCTCCGTCAGGTGCGGAGGCAAAAGAGTGACATTCGCTAAGCTGGAAGCTTTACGATTAGATGAGCGGATACCAGATCATCAGGCGAAAGTCCAGCGACGACATGAGGCGGCGCTGAAAAAAACCTGAGATACGAGTGTCGCGCGACTTATCCCGCGCCGCTTAACCGATCCATAGTCATGTCGCAACTGCGCGCAAGTCCACGCAAATGCGTCGCAAAAGAAACGTTGCGCAGGTCTCGGATTTGCGATTTCTAACTCCAACGAGAATGATCACCGGGAGTAACGGGCCGATGCGCAAATATTCAGTTTTCGCCGTGGCGCGCGAGGCGCTGCGCGGCCACAAGGGATGGGGCCCGCACTGGGCATCGCCGGAGCCACGCAAGGAGTATGACGCCATCATCATCGGCGGCGGCGGCCATGGCTTGGGAGCAGCCTATTACCTTGCCAAGGAGCACGGCATCTCAAATGTCGCGGTGCTCGAAAAGGGATGGATCGGCGGCGGCAATACCGGCCGCAACACGACGATCATCCGGTCCAACTATCTCTATGAAGAGAGCATGGACATCTACGAGCATTCGCTGAAGCTCTGGGAAAACCTCTCGCAGGATCTGAACTACAACGTCATGTATTCGCCCCGCGGCGTGATGATGCTGTCGCACAACATCCATGACCAGCAGTCGTTCAAGCGCCACATCAATGCCAACCGTCTCTACGGCATCGACAACGAGTGGCTGACGCCGGAGCAGGCCAAGGCCTATTGCCCGCCGCTCGATATCGCCAAGACTGCGCGCTACCCGATCAACGGGGCGGCCCTGCAGCGCCGTGGCGGCACGGCCCGCCACGATGCGGTTGCCTGGGGCTATGCGCGTGCGGCCTCCGACCGCGGCGTGCACATCATCCAGAACTGCGAAGTGACCGGCATCCGCCGCGACGAGACCGGCCGGGTCGTCGGGGTCGACACCAATCGCGGCTATATCGGCGCCAAGAAGGTCGGCATTTCCGCCGCCGGCCACACCTCGGTGCTAATGCAGATGGCCGATGTGCGCGTGCCGCTGCAGAGCCAGCCGCTGCAGGCGCTGGTCTCCGAACCGCTGAAGCCGATCTTCCCCTGCGTCGTCATGTCGAACTCGGTGCATGCCTATATCTCGCAGTCCGACAAGGGCGAGTTCGTCATCGGCGCCGGCACCGACCAGTACAATTCCTATTCGCAGACCGGCGGCCTGCAGATCATCACGCACACGCTGGACGCCATCTGCGAGCTCTTCCCGATGTTCCGCCGTGTCAAGATGATGCGGCAGTGGGGCGGCATCGTCGACGTCACCCAGGACCGCTCGCCGATCCAGGGCGTCACGCCGGTTCCGGGCCTCTACCTGAACGCCGGCTGGGGTACGGGCGGCTTCAAGGCGACGCCGGGCTCGGCCCATCTCTTCGCCCATCTGATCGCCAAGGGCGAGCCGCATCGTCTCGCCGCAGGGCTGACGCTGGAGCGCTTCCGCACCGGCCGGCTCATCGACGAAGCGGCTGCCGCCGCCGTTGCGCACTGAGGATTTCGAGATGCTTCTGATCTACTGCCCCTATTGCGAGGAAGAGCGTTCCGAGCTCGAGTTCCGCGGTGCCGGCGACGCCCATATCGCCCGCCCGGAAAACATCGCCGACATCACCGACGAACAGTTCGAGGAATATTTCTTCCTGCGTCAGAACCCCAAGGGTCTGATCTTCGAACGCTGGCGCCACATCCATGGCTGCGGCCGATTCTTCAACGCCGCCCGCGACACGGTCAGCGACCGTTTCTACACCACCTACAAGGCTGGCGAACCGAAACCTGACATCGCCACCATTCTTCAAAGCGAGCAGGACAAGAACGGCCAGGATAAGGGAGCCGCGAAATGATGGGCGCCAATCGCATTCCAGGCGTCGGCCGCCTGACCCCCGCCCGCACCGCGCGCTTCACCTTCGACGGCCGCACGCTGACGGCGCTCGAAGGCGACACGGTCGCTTCGGCGCTGCTTGCCAACGGCATCCATCTCGTCGGCCGCTCGTTCAAGTACCACCGTCCGCGCGGCATTCTTTCGGCCGGTGCCGAGGAGCCGAACGCGCTGCTTGACGTCTCGCGGGATGCCGCCCGGCGCCAGCCGAACGTGCGCGCCACGGTGCAGGAAGTCTTCGACGGCATGAAGGTGGAATCGCAGAACCGCTGGCCGTCGCTCGCCTTCGACATCGGCGGTCTCAATGACCTGATGTCACCGTTCTTCGCCGCCGGCTTCTACTACAAGACCTTCATGTGGCCGAAGGCCGCCTGGCACGCGATCTACGAACCCTTCATCCGCCGTGCTGCCGGCCTCGGCGTTACGCCGACGGAAGCCGATCCGGATCACTATGCCAGCCGCTACGCGCATTGCGATGTGCTTGTCATCGGTGCGGGTGTTGCCGGTCTATCCGCAGCACTTGCCGCTGCCAAGGCCGGCGCCAAGGTGATCATCTGCGACGAGCAGCCGGAAGTCGGTGGTGCGCTTCGCTACGAGAGCGGCACGACCATCGACGGCAAGGATGGCTGGGACTGGGCGCAGGAGGCCGCCAAGACGCTTGCCTCCATGGACAACGTCACGGTGCTCACCCGCACCACCGGCTTCGGCTACTACAACCACAATTTCGTCGGCCTCGTCGAGCGCGTGACCGATCATCTGGCGGCCCTCGACAAGTCGCTGCCGCGCGAGCGACTTTGGCAGGTGCGCGCCAAGAAGGTGATCCTCGCCAACGGCCAGATCGAGCGGCACATGGTGTTCGCCAACAACGACCGCCCGGGCATCATGCTCGCTTCGGCCGGCCGCACCTATCTCAATCACTTCGGCGTCGCAGTCGGCTCCAAGGTTGGCGTCTACACGGCGCATGACTCGGCCTATGAGGCGGCCTTCGACCTGAAGCGGGCCGGTGTTTCGGTTCCTGTTATCGTCGACTGCCGCGAAAATCCGGGCGAGGCGGTGCTGGCGGAAGCGCGCAAGCTCGGCATCGAGGTGCTGACCGGGCATTCGGTGATCAAGGCCGGTGGCAAGCTCCGCGTCAACTCGATCAGTGTCGCCCGCAATGGCGGCGGCTCGGCCCGCAAGTTCGCCGTCGACGCGCTTTTGGTCTCGGCCGGCTGGACACCGTCGGTGCACCTGTTCTCGCAGTCGCGCGGCAAGGTGAAGTTCGATGCGGCGACGCAGCGCTTCCTGCCAGGCACGTACCTGCAGGATTGCCTGTCGATCGGCGCCTGCAACGGCACCGACGACCTGCAGGCAACCATCGACGAGGCGCTTGCGGCCGGCGAACTGACCGCGCGTGCGGCCGGTACAGAGGGCGGTGCGCAGGTGACGCTTTCGGGCGAAAACCGCTACGGCTGGACCGGCGGCATGATCGGCGCTGCAGAAGGCGCCGGGCCGGACACCACGGTCAAGGCCTTCATCGACTTCCAGCACGACGTCTGCGCCAAGGACATTCGTCTGGCGGTGCGCGAAGGCATGCACTCGATCGAGCACATCAAGCGCTTCACCACCAACGGCATGGCGTCCGACCAGGGCAAGCTTTCCAACATGCATGGTCTGGCGATCGCCGCCGAAGCGCTTGGCAAGGACATTCCGCAGGTGGGTCTGACGACCTTCCGCCAGCCCTACACGCCGGTGACCTTCGGAGCGATCGTCAACCACTCGCGTGGTGCCCTGTTCGACCCCGCGCGCAAGACGCCGATCCATGCCTGGGAGGAGGCGCATGGCGCCGAGTTCGAGGATGTCGGCAACTGGAAGCGTGCCTGGTTCTACCCGCGCTCCGGCGAAGACATGCATGAGGCGGTCGCGCGCGAGTGCAAGACGGTGCGCGACGTGGCTGGTGTCTTCGACGCCTCGACGCTCGGCAAGATCGAGGTTGTTGGCCCGGATGCGGCGCAGTTCCTCAATCTCATGTACACCAACGCCTGGGACAACCTGAAGCCCGGCCGCTGCCGCTACGGCATCATGCTGCGCGACGACGGCTTCGTCTATGACGACGGCGTGGTCGGTCGCCTGGCGGAGGATCGCTTCCACGTGACGACGACGACCGGCGGTGCGCCGCGCGTCATGAACCACATGGAAGATTATCTGCAGACCGAGTTCCCGCACCTGAAGGTGTGGCTGACCTCGACGACGGAACAGTGGGCCGTCATCGCCGTGCAAGGACCGAAGGCGCGCGAGATCATCGCGCCGCTCGTCGAGGGCATCGACCTCTCCAACGAGGCCTTCCCGCACATGAGCGTCGCCGAGGGCAGGATCTGCGGCGTGCCGACACGGCTCTTCCGCATGTCGTTCACCGGCGAGCTGGGCTTCGAAGTCAACGTGCCGGCAGACTATGGCCAGGCGGTATGGGAAGCGATCTGGGCACGGGCCGAGCCGATGGGCGCCTGCGCCTATGGCACGGAAACCATGCACGTGCTGCGCGCCGAGAAGGGCTATATCATCGTCGGCCAGGACACCGACGGGACCCTGACGCCGGACGATGCCGGTCTTTCCTGGGCCGTCTCGAAGAAGAAGCCCGACTTCGTCGGTATCCGCGGCCTGAAACGCCCGGATCTCGTCAAGGATGGCCGCAAGCAGCTTGTCGGTCTTCTCACCAAGGATCCGAAGGTGGTGCTGGAGGAAGGCGCGCAGATCGTCGCCGACCCGAACCAGCCGAAGCCGATGACCATGCTCGGTCACGTGACGTCGTCCTACTGGTCGGCAAACTGCGGTCGCTCGATTGCGCTGGCCATGGTGGCCGGTGGCCGCGAGCGCCTCGGCCAGACGCTCTACGTGCCGATGACCGATCGCACCATTGCCGTCGAAGTGAGCGACATGGTGTTCTTTGACAAGGAAGGGGGCCGCCTCCATGGCTGACCAGGTTACTGCAAGCCGCAAGGCGGCACTCACCGCGCGCGGGGGCTCGGCCGAGGCGATCCTGACGCCTGCGCCGGCAGCAACGCGCATTTCGCTGCGCGCCGGCGCCGACGCACTGCCGGCCCTTTCGGCCGCACTTGGCGTGACGCTGCCGACCCGGCCGAAGACCTCGGCTTCTTCCGGCCCGCGCCATGCGCTGTGGATCGGCCCGGACGAGTGGCTGGTCATCGATGAGAGCCAAGCCGACCTGATGGCGGCAGCGGCCTCAAGCGGCACGCTGCATTCGGCGGTCGACATTTCGCATCGCAACGTCGCCGTCATTGTCAGCGGTCCGGGCGCCGACGTGGCTATCAACAGCGGCTGCCCGCAGGATCTGTCGCTGGCGATCTTCCCGGTAGGTGGCTGCTCGCGCACGATCCTCGGCAAGGCGGAGATCATCCTCTTCCGCACAGCTGAGGATCAGTTCCGGGTCGAGTGCTGGCGGTCGTTCTCGCCCTTCGTCTTCGGACTGCTTTCCGAGGGCGCTGCTGACGCCGGCCACTAAATGAAAAAGCCGGGAGGTGCGAGCAAGCACCTCCCGGCATTCGAAGACTGTTTGAAACAGCTCGCTCTCATTGCCGAGCGAGCAAGATGCCTTTTTCGAGGAGCGTGCGCTTCGTCGCGTCGTTCAGGTCGTAATCCTGAAGGTGCTCGGGTTCGACCCAGGCATGTTCGACGAACTCGTCGTTGAGGCTGACCTCGCGATTTTCGGCCTCACAGTCAAAGATCAGATAGATCATATGAAGCTGCTCGGTTGAGCCGTCGGCATAGGACTTTGTCCGGATGTCGTCCCGGAAGGTCCAGGGCTTGATCGTTCCGATCTCCAGACGGTCTCCGAGCTCTTCCCGGATTTCACGGCGCAAGCCCTCATCGAGACGTTCGCCCGGCTCGAGGCCGCCACCCGAAAGCGCCCATTGCCCGGGAAACACGCCGCGATCGGGCGGCATCTTGCAGAGCAAGTAGGCGCCCCTGTTCTGAATGAGCGGGCAGACGATGATACGCTGGCGCAATGACTTCTCCATTTACTGATCTTGCGACCACGACAGCCGCCTTGCTTTTTTACGCGAAGCGCAAGTACCAGAAGAGCGCAATCTCGTGCGTTCCCGGCGTCAATGCCGAATAGAGGTGTCGGTCGTGGCCGGCGAGCTCGAAGCCGTAGCGCTCGTAAAAGCGGCAGGCGGCGACATTGTTCGATTGGGTCTCAAGCCTGATCCCCGGCAGGCCCCGTTCCCGCGCCCAGGACACTGCCCTGTCCATGAGAGCTCGCGCGACGCCGGCGCGGCGCGCGTCCTTGTCGACGGCGATATCGTCCACCTCGGCATAGCCGTTCCACGCCTTCGAGAGTGCAATGTAACCGGCGAGCCGGCCGTCGAGACGCGCTGTGAAGAGGGCGGCATCCGGCCCAGCCGCGGTCTCCACAAGCTCGTCCGGGTCGGATCCATAGGTCTTGATGTAGCTCTCGACCAGAGCGACGTCGCCGAGATCGGGGCCGATGAAGGGCGGCCGTGCCTCGGACGTAACCTCGAAGGAAAAGTCGCAGCCGGCAAAGTCGCTGACGAAAC
The DNA here is from genome assembly GCF_900103045.1 of Ensifer sp. YR511. NCBI lineage: Bacteria > Pseudomonadati > Pseudomonadota > Alphaproteobacteria > Hyphomicrobiales > Rhizobiaceae > Ensifer > Ensifer sp. YR511. The sequence continues at coordinate 57,676 of NZ_FNGR01000013.1, read as the reverse complement.
GCCCGTCGGCCGGCTCGACGATGACTGCTACTGTCATGGGATCTGCCTGCTCAAACCGCCTCAGGCATCGGCGGGGCGATCCTTGGGATCGAACTGGATGATCGTCTGCCAGGTTGCCGTCAGCGCCGGCTTGCGCTCGCCTTCGATCTCGACGCTGACGTCGTAGGTGATCATCAGCATGCTGGCGCCGCGGAAGCGGGCATCGGCCATGGTGAAGTGGCCGCGCACCTTGGCGCCGCTCTTCACCGGCGCGATGAAGCGCACTTTCTCGAAGCCGTAATTGATGCCCATGGTCTGTTCGCGGATTTTCGGCAGGCAATTGTAGTTCATCGCGGAGAGCAACGAGAGCGACAGGAAGCCATGCGCGATCGTGCCGCCGAAGGGCGTTTCGGCAGCGGCCCGCACCGGGTCGACGTGAATATACTGATAGTCGCTGGTTGCCTCGGCGAATTTGTCGATTGTTTCCTGCGTGACCGTGATCCAGTCGGAAACGCCGACCTCCTTGCCGACCAGCACCTTGATCTCAGAAAGTGAAATGTCGTGCAGCATGTAAACGCCTCGAAACAAGCCCCCCAAGCGATCTATAGGCTCGCCCGTTGCAACCTGCAAGTGGTGGAAAAGCTTTAGAAAACCTCGACGAAGAAGGCAACGGAGCGCGGCGCCACGTGATCGGCGGGGGATGACGCTGCGAGCGCATCCTGCCATTTTCCATTGACGCTGTCGGGCAGGCGGAGGGGATGCGGCGCATGGCTGCGATTGATGACGACGGCAAGCCGCGTTGCCCGCTTCTGGGTGCGGTCGGGGGTGGTCAGCACCATTGTCAGATTGTCCGTTGCCGGATGCTCCCAGTCGGTCACGGTCATCGGGTGACCGTCGAGACGGCACCACTCGACGTCGCCGTTTCCTGTCAGGAACGTGGTCTCGTCGAAAACGCCGAAGCGGGAGCGCATGGCTGACAGGGCCTCAGTATGGGCGACGATCTCGTCGTCCATCGCCGTCCAGTCGAGCCAGGTGATGGCGTTGTCCTGGCAGTAGGCGTTGTTGTTGCCCCGCTGGCTGCGCCCGGCTTCGTCGCCGGCGGTCAGCATGATCGTGCCGCGGGTGGCAAAGAGCGTGCCGATGAGCGCCATCACGTCATGGCGGCGAGCCGCCTTGATTTCCGGATCCGCCGTCGGCCCTTCGGCGCCATTGTTCCAGGAATGGTTCTCGTTGTGGCCGTCGCGATTTTCCTCGCCGTTCGCCTCGTTGTGCTTGCCGGCATAGGAGACGAGATCGGCCAGCGTGAAGCCGTCATGGGCGGCGATGAAGTTGACCGTGCGCGTGCCGCTCTCACCCCAGCGGGCGAAACTGCCTGAGGAGCCGGCAAGCGCTGTCGCCAGCGCGCCAATCGAATGGCGGTCGCCGCGCCAGTAGATGCGGAGGTCGTCGCGGGCGCGGTCGTTCCACTCGAGGAAGGGCGCGGGGAAATTGCCGAGCTGGTAGCCACCGGGACCGATATCCCAGGGCTCGGCGATCAGCACCCGGTCGGCAAGCAGCGGATCGGCCGCAATCGCCTGAAAGAGTGGGGCATCGCGGTGGAAGCCGCCCATGTCGCGGCCGAGGATCGAGGCGAGATCGAAGCGGAAGCCGTCGACGCCGGCAGCGCTGACGAAGTGGCGCAGGCTGTCGAGGATCAGTGCCTCGACCACCGGATTGTCGCAGGCGATCGTGTTGCCGCAGCCGGTATCGTTGATCAGCTCGCCCGGGCGGTCGGTGGCGTGACGATAGTAAGTCAGGTTGTCGAGGCCGCGCATCGACAGCGTTGTGCCGAAGCGATCGCTTTCACCGGAGTGGTTGAAAACGAGATCGAGGATGACGCCGATGCCGGCCTTGCGCAGCGCCTCGACGGTCTTTCGCAGCTCCTTGATGCCGCCCGGCACCAGGCGCGGATCGAGTGCCATAGGGGCGATCGGATTGTAACCCCAGCCGTTCTTCAGACCGAGCGGTGGCAGATGGCGTTCGTCGATCCAGGCGACGATCGGCATCAGCTCGATGGCCGAGACGCCGAGGCGCTTCAGATGTTCGATGATGGCGGGCTCGGCGAGGGCGGCCACCGTGCCGCGCTTGGCTTCGGGCACGTCGGGATGAAGGATGGTGAAAGGCTTGACGGCGATTTCGTAGACAAGGCCGCCGGCGCGAAAGAGCGGCGCCTTCACCTTGGCAGCCTTCACCTCGGTGACGATCGCTTTCGGTACGAGGTCGGCGGTGTCTTCGCCAAAGATCGTCAGGCGCGGATCATGGCCAAACGGACGGTCGAGTTCGATGGCATAGGGATCGACGAGAAGCTTGGACGGATCGAACCAGAGACCGTGATCGGGCGAATAGACGCCATCGGCCCGGAAGCCGTAGCGCGTTCCTTTCGGCGCGTCGGCAACCTTCAAGCTGTGAATGTCGCCGTTCCGCGTCATCGGCAGCTGGCGCAGCTGTTTGGCGCCTGATTTGTCGAAAAGGCAGAGATCGATACGGGCGGCATTGTGCGACCAGACCGAAAACACGGTGCCTTCGGAGGTGATGATGGCACCGAGGGGTGGGTTTCCTTTGGTCGGCATGAAGGCGGCCCTCTTCGTGGTGTCGTCGGTGTGTGTGTGTGACCCACCCCCCTCTGCCCGGCCGGGCATCTGCCCCACAAGGGGGAGGTTGACTTGTGGCATCCTCCCATTCCACCGATAAACCGATGCGTTGGTTTACGGGCGAGGGGATCCCTGCGACGTCAACGCCATCTTAGGGCAAGGCCGTGCCGCAGATCGATCTCCCCCTTGTGGGGGAGATGCCCGGCAGGGCAGAGGGGGGTAAGCGGCAAACGAAAAAGGGCCGCATCAAGCGGCCCCGATAGTGCGGTATCTCAGGTAATGACGCTCGGCTCGGTGCGGCCGGTGCGGGTCTTGATGCTGGCGATCTCTTCGGCAACGGCGATGAGATCGGCGAGCGCCGTCTGCGTCTCGATATCGTGACGCGAGGCGTCCGGCTCGAAGCGCTCGATATAGACGCGCAACGTTGCTCCCGATGTGCCGGTGCCCGACAGGCGGAAGACGACGCGGGAGCCGCCTTCGAACAGGATGCGGATGCCCTGGTTCTTGCTGACGGAATGGTCGACCGGATCGTTGTAGGCGAAGTCGTCCGCGGTCGCGACCTTGAGCGCGCCGAAGGACTTGCCGGGCAGCGTGGCAAGCTGGTCGCGCAGGTTGGCGATCAGGCCATTGGCCGCATCAGAATCGACCTCTTCGTAGTCGTGGCGCGAATAGTAGTTGCGGCCGTAGGTCGCCCAATGGTTCTTGACGATGTCGAGCGCGCTTTCCTTGCGCACCGCCAGAATGTTGAGCCAGAGCAGGACTGCCCAGAGCCCGTCCTTCTCGCGCACGTGGTTGGAGCCGGTGCCCGCACTTTCCTCGCCGCAGATCGTCGCCATGCCCTCGTCGAGCAGGTTGCCGAAGAACTTCCAGCCGGTCGGCGTCTCGTAGATGCCGATGCCGAGCTTTTCGGCGACACGGTCGGCAGCACCACTGGTCGGCATCGAACGGGCGATGCCGGCAAGACCCTTGGCATAGCCGGGTGCCAGATGCGCGTTGGCGGCGAGCATGGCTAGACTGTCGGACGGTGTGATGAAGATGCCGCGGCCGATGACGAGGTTGCGGTCGCCGTCGCCGTCGGAAGCGGCGCCGAAATCCGGTGCGTCGGGCGCCATCATCGTCTCATAGAGCGCGCGGGCATGAACCAGGTTCGGGTCCGGGTGGTGGCCGCCGAAATCGGGCAGCGGGATGAAGTTCATCACCGAGCCCTTAGGCGCGCCGAGTCGCTTTTCGATGATCTCCTTGGCATAGGGACCGGTAACGGCGCTCATCGCATCGAAGACGACGCGGAAGCCGCCTTCAATCATTTTGCGGATCGCGCCGAAGTCGAACAGGCTTTCCATCAACTCGGCATAATCGGCGACGGGATCGATGACGGTGATCGTCATGCCGTCGATGTCCTGCGTGCCTTCGGCATCAAGGTTGATGTCGGCGACATCGGAGATCTTGTAGCTGTCGATCACCTTGCTGCGCGCGAAGATCGCGTCAGTGATCTTCTCCGGTGCCGGGCCGCCATTGCCGATGTTGTACTTGATGCCGAAGTCTTCGGTCGGGCCGCCAGGATTGTGGCTGGCCGACAACACGATGCCGCCAAAGGCTTTGTACTTGCGGATGACGTTGGAGGCAGCCGGCGTCGACAGGATGCCGCCGCGGCCGACGAGCACGCGGCCGAAGCCGTTGGCCGCCGCCATCTTGATGGCGATCTGGATGACTTCGCGGTTGTAGAAGCGACCGTCGCCGCCGATGACAAGCGTTTCGCCCTGAAAGCCTTCGAGCGAATCGAAGATCGACTGGATGAAGTTCTCGGCATAGTTCTTCTGCTGGAAGACCGGGACCTTCTTGCGCAGCCCTGACGTGCCAGGCTTCTGGTCGCCGTAGGGGGTTGTGGTAACCGTTCTTATCATGCTGACTTAACCTTTCCCGAGAAGTCCGGAATAAAGAGAGACGTAACGCTCGGCACTTGTGGCCCAGGAAACGTCCGATTTCATGCCCTGGGTCTGAATTTTCGACCAGACTTTGGGCTCGCTGTATGCACGCAGCACCCGCCGGATCGCAAGCCGCAACCCATCGGCATTGACAGGCGTGAACTGGAAGCCGGTCGCGACCTTGGCCGCAAGCCCGGCCTCGTTGGCGTCGATGATGGTATCGGCAAGGCCGCCGGTGCGGGCGACGACCGGCACGCAGCCGTAGCGCAGGCCATAGAGCTGGGTAAGCCCGCAGGGCTCGAAGCGCGACGGAATGAGGATGGCGTCGGAGCCCGCCTGCATCAGATGCGACAGCGGCTCGTTGTAGCCGGTGACCATGCCGATATGGCCGCGATGGCGGGAGGCAGCGGCGAGCAGCGCGCCTTCGAGCGCCGCGTCGCCGGAGCCGAGCACCACGAGCTTGCCGCCCATGGCGACGAGCTCGTCGGCGATCTCGGCGACCAGATCCATGCCCTTCTGCCAGGTGAGCCGGCTGACAACGCAGAAGATCGGGCCGTTGCCTTTTTCAAGGCCGAAGCGTTCCTCGAGCGCACGCCGGTTGGCCGCGCGCTGCTTCAGGCTCGTTGCGCTGAAATGCTGGGCGATGTGCGGGTCGGTCTGCGGATCCCAGATGTCGGCGTCGATGCCGTTGACGATGCCAGAGAGGTCGGCGACGCGGCTCTTCAACAGGCCTTCGAGGCCCATGCCGAATTCGGGCGTCAGGATTTCCTGCGCATAGGAGGGGCTGACGGTGGTAATGGCGTCGGCGGTCTGCAGGCCGCCCTTCAGGAAGCCGACGTCGCCGTAATATTCGACGAACTGCATCGAGAAGGCTTCGGCGGGAAGGGCAAGCTCGGGGAAGACTAAGGCGCCGAACTGGCCCTGGAAGGCGATGTTGTGGATCGTCATCACCGTCGGCGTTGCGGCCGCCGGGCCGAAATGCATGTAGACCGGCGTCAGCGCGGTCTGCCAGTCATGGGCGTGAACGATATCGGGTTTCCAGCCCGAGACGACATCGCCGCCGGCAATTTCTGCCGCCGCAAGCGAGAGTGCGGCAAAGCGGCGGAAATTGTCGACGTAGTCGCGGCCGGTGGCATCGACATAGGGGCCGCCGTCTCGGGCGTAGAGTTCAGGCTGGTCGAGGACCAGCAGATCGAGCCCGTCGATTTCGGCGGCGAGAACTGTCGCCGGATTGCCGAACAGGTTTTCGAAACTGCCGACCTTCTTTTTCTTCTTCAGCTTCTGCAGCACGGCCGGATAGCCGGGCACCAGCGTGCGGGTCTTGACGCCGTGCGGCAAAAGCGCTGCCGGAAGCGCGCCGACGACATCGGCGAGCCCCCCGGTCTTGATCAGCGGATAGACTTCGGACGCAACGGACAGGACGTTCATGAAGTGCCTACATTCCCAGTTTGTCGATCATCGTTTGCGTGATCAGGCAGACGCCGTTTTCCGAACGCCGGAAACGCTTGGCATCGAGCACCGGATCGTCACCGACGACGAGGCCCTCGGGGATCACGACACGGCTGTCGATGACCACGTTGCGCAGCGTCGCGTGGCGACCGATCTTCACATCGGGAAGAACTACGGCATTCTCCAGACGGGAATATGAATTTACGCGGACACCTGTGAACAACAGGCTGCGGTTGAGCGCGGCGCCTGAGATAATGCAGTCGCCGGAGATCAGCGACGAGGTTGCCGAGCCGCGGCGGTTTTCATCGTCATGCACGAATTTCGCCGGCGGCTTGATCTCGGCAAAGGTCCAGATCGGCCAGGTGCTGTCGTAGATGTCGAGCTCCGGCGTCACGTGGGTCAGGTCGATATTGGCCTGCCAATAGGCATCGATCGTGCCGACGTCGCGCCAGTAGGCCTCGCGCTCGAAGTCCGACCGCACGCAGGACTCTGCGAAACGGTGGGCGACGGCTTTGCCGTTATCGACGATGTAGGGGATGATGTCCTTGCCGAAGTCGCGGCTCGATTTCGGATCGGCGGCGTCGCGGCGCAGAAGATCCATCAGGAACTTCGTGTGGAAGACATAGATGCCCATGGAGGCAAGCGCCATCTCCGGATTGCCGGGAATGCCCGGCGGATCGGCCGGCTTCTCGACGAAGGCGATGATGCGGTCCTTTTCGTCGACATGCATCACGCCGAAGCCGGTTGCTTCCATGCGCGGCACCTCGAGGCAGCCGATGGTGACGTCGGCGCCGGAATCGACGTGCTGCTGCAGCATCAATTCGTAGTCCATCTTGTAAATATGGTCGCCAGCAAGGATCACCATGTATTCGACGCCATGGTCCTCGATGATGTCGATGTTCTGGTAAACGGCGTCGGCCGTGCCTTCGTACCATTGCGTTTCGGAAACGCGCTGGCTGGCCGGGAGAATATCGAAGCTTTCGTTTCGCTCCGGGCGGAAGAAGTTCCAGCCACGCTGCAGGTGGCGGATCAGCGAATGCGCCTTGTACTGGGTGGCGACGCCGATGCGGCGGATACCGGAGTTGAGCGCGTTCGACAGCGCGAAGTCGATGATACGGGCCTTGCCGCCGAAATAGACCGCCGGCTTCGCCCGTCGGTCGGTCAGTTCCTTCAGGCGACTGCCGCGACCGCCGGCGAGAACATAGGCCATGGCATCACGTGCCAGAGGTTGCGTACGCTTTTCCACCATTTGTCCTCCCCATTCATTGACCTTAAGGGGTCGTCACGGCGGCCTTCTGCGACGCCTTGCGGCCCTCGATATTTGCAGTCTTCCGCCGCCTTCGGCTGGCGGGTCGGATAAATTACTCCTGTTCCAGAATCAGTGTCGCGAGCGGCGGCAGGGTGATGTTGGCCATGATCGCTCCCGTGCTGTTCTTCTCGGCAAAAACCGCGCCGCCATTGCCCTTGCCGCTTCCTCCATAGATTTCCGCGTCGCTGTTGAGGATCTCCTTCCAGCGACCCTTGACCGGCAGCGGGATGGCGTAGCTTTCCCGGTAGACGGGGGTGAAATTGGTGATGACGGCGACCAGTTTTTCGCCGGGCGCCTTGCGCAGCCAGGCAAAGACCGAGTTGTCGCGGTCGTCGGCCAGCAGCCATTCGAAACCTTCGCCTTCGCAATCGCGCGCATGCAGCGCCGGCTTGGCGCGGTAGGTGCCGTTCAAGTCACGCACCAGCCGTCGCATGCCCTCGTGCAGATGGTATTCGAGCAGGTTCCAGTCGAGCGCTCGATCCTCGGACCATTCGCGCCATTGCGCGAACTCCTGACCCATGAACAAGAGCTTCTTGCCGGGATAGCCCCACATGAAGGCATAGTAGGCCCGGAGATTGGCGAACTTCTGCCAGTCGTCGCCGGCCATCTTGGCGATCAGCGAGCCCTTGCCGTGCACGACCTCGTCATGGGACAGCGGCAGCACGAAGTTCTCGTTGAAGGCATAAAGCAGGCCGAATGTCAGGTCGTTGTGGTGGAACTTGCGGTGCACCGGCTCGCGCGACAGATATTGCAGCGTGTCGTGCATGAAGCCCATGTTCCACTTAAAGCCGAACCCGAGACCCCCCGCATGGACCGGATGGGAGACCTTCGGCCAGGAGGTCGATTCCTCGGCAATCGTCAGGATACCCTTGTGAGAGCCGTATATTTCCGTGTTCAGCGTCTGCAGGAAACGGACGGCCTCGAGGTTCTCGTTGCCGCCATATTCGTTCGGCACCCACTCGCCGTGCTTGCGCGAGTAGTCGAGGTAGAGCATCGAGGCGACCGCATCGACGCGCAGGCCGTCGACATGGAATTTTTCCGCCCAGTAGAGCGCATTGTTGACGAGGAACGACAGCACTTCCTGGCGGCCGAAATTGTAGATCGCCGTGTTCCAGTCGGGGTGGAAGCCTTGGCGCGGATCCTCGTGTTCGTAGAGTGCGGTGCCGTCGAACCAGCGCAGGCCGTGCTCGTCGGTCGGAAAATGTGCCGGCACCCAGTCGAGGATGACGCCGATGCCGACCTTGTGGCAGCCGTTGACGAAGCGGGCAAAACCTTCGGGCTCGCCGAAACGGGCGGTCGGCGCATAAAGACCGGTTGTCTGGTAGCCCCAGGAGGGGTCGAAAGGAAACTCCGAGATCGGCAGAAACTCGATATGAGTAAAGCCCATGTCGACGCAGTAGGGGATCAGCCGGTCGGCAAGCTCGTCCCAGGAGAGCATCTCGCCATTGTCGCGGCGCTGCCAGGAACCGGCGTGCACTTCGTAGATCGAGATCGGTTGCCGTCTTGCGTCGGCCGAGGCCCAATGCTTGCGGTGTGCCTCGTCGTCCCAGGTCTGCGCGATTTCCGGCGTGGTCATCGAGGCCGTGTTCGGGCGTAGTTCGGAGCGCCGGGCAAAGGGATCGGCCTTGAGCGGCAGACGCGTGCCGTTGCGGTCGAGGATCTCGTACTTGTAGACAAGGCCCGCATCGACGCCGGGAATGAAGATTTCCCAGATGCCGGTGTCGGTGCGCAGCCGCATGACGTGGCGACGGCCGTCCCAGTCGTTGAACTGGCCGACGACCGAAACACGCTTCGCATTCGGTGCCCAGACGGCGAAATGGTAGCCGCTGGCACCGTCATGCTCGATCGGGTGCGCCCCCATCTTGTCGAAGAGCCTGAGATGCGAGCCTTCGCGAATGTAATAATCGTCCATCGGTCCGAGAACCGGACCGAAGCTGTAGGGATCGACGACCACCCATTCGCCGCCCTGATTGCGGGCGCGGTAGCGGACGGGCTGTGGCTTCTTCAGCGCCACCGGGCCTTCGAAGAAGCCGGCATCGTCGCGCCGTTCGATCGCCCCCAGGTCCTTGCCCGAGAGCGTTTCGACCGTCACCGTCTCGGCATCGGGGACGAAGCAGCGGGCAAGGACGGTCTTGCCGACGGGGTGCACGCCAAGAACCGCAAAGGGGTCGTCATGCGTGCCCTTGAGGATGGCCGCGATATCCGGGGCTGACAGCAGACCTGAAGCTGCGGGTTCCGGGTCCTTGCCGGCCGAGGGCGTCATCCAGCTCTCCAGATTTCCCCGGCATATTGCCGGATGGTGCGATCGGACGAGAACCAGCCCATCCGTGCGGTGTTGCGGATTGCCTGCGCGTGCCAGTCGGACGGCGTCGTCCAGAGCTGGTCGAGCTCGCGCTGCGCCTTGGCGTAGGCTTCAAAATCGGCAGCGACCATGAACCAGTCGTGATTGTAGAGCCCTTCGACGAGGCTTGCGAAGCGATTGCGGTCATCGGGCGAGAACACGCCGGACGCAATCGCCTGCAGCGCCTGCGACAGCTCGCGCGAGCCTTCGATGATGGCGCGCGGATTGTGACCTTCGGCTCGTGCCCTGGTCACCTCTTCGGCGGTCATGCCGAAGATCTTGATGTTTTCCTCGCCGATCCAGTCGCGCATCTCGACATTGGCGCCGTCGAGCGTACCGATCGTCAAGGCGCCGTTCAGCGCGAACTTCATGTTGCCGGTGCCCGATGCTTCCATGCCGGCCGTCGAGATCTGCTCGGAAAGGTCGGCAGCCGGAACCATGATCTCGGCGAGCGAGACGTTGTAGTTCGGCACGAAGACGATCTTCAGGAGGCCGCGCACCGCCGGATCGTTGTTGACGACACGGGCGACGTCGTTGGCCAGTTTGATGATCAGCTTGGCATTGTGATAGCTCGGCGCCGCCTTGCCGGCAAAGAGCTTGACGCGCGGCACCCAGTCGAGCTCCGGATGGGAGCGGATCTGGTCGTAGAGCGCCACGGCCTCGATGATGTTGAGGAGCTGGCGCTTGTACTCGTGGATGCGCTTGATCTGGATGTCGAACATCGCCGACGGATCGAGCCGGATGCCGAGGCGGCTCTGCACGAGCTGCGCGAGGCGCACCTTGTTGGCGCGTTTGACCGCGGCGAAATGTTCCTGGAAGTCCGCCTTGTCGGCGAAGACGTCGAGCGCCTGCAGCGCCTCGGTATTGTCCATGAACTCGTCGCCGATCGCGTCGCGGATCAGTCCGAAGAGACCGGGATTGCACTGCATCAGCCAGCGGCGCGGCGTAATGCCGTTGGTCTTGTTGTTGATGCGGTCCGGGTAGAGCTTGTGCAGGTCGGCAAACACCGTTTCCTTCATCAGCTCGGTGTGCAGTGCCGAAACGCCGTTGATCGAGTGCGAGCCGACAAAGGCGAGATTGCCCATGCGCACGCGTCGTTCGCCGCTTTCGTCGATCAGCGAGATGTTGCGGATTTCGTCGTCCGTGGCGCCCTTCTGGCGGCGGGCCTCGATCAGGATCTTGGCGTTGATCGCATAGACGATCTGCATGTGGCGCGGCAGCAGGCGCTCGATCAGCGGTACCGGCCAGCTTTCGAGCGCTTCGGGCAGAAGCGTGTGGTTGGTGTAGGAGATCGTGCGGCGGGTGATGTCCCAGGCCTGCTCGAAATCGAGGCCGTGCAGGTCGGTCAAGAGCCGCACCAGTTCGGCAATGGAAATGGCTGGATGGGTGTCATTGAGCTGGATGGCGACGGCGTCCGGCAGCGAGTTGAAATCCGGGTATTGCTGCAGGTGACGGCGCAGGATGTCCTGCAGCGAGGCCGAGGAGAAGAAGTATTCCTGGCGTAGGCGCAGCTCCTGGCCCGCTGGCGTCGCGTCGGCCGGATAGAGAACACGCGTCAGGCTTTCCGCCTTGTTGCTTTCGCGAAGGGCGCCGATGTGGTCGCCGGCGTTGAAGGCGGCCAGCAGGATCGGGTCAATCGGCTGCGCGGTCCACAAGCGCAGCGTGTTGACGCGTTTTGCCCGCCAGCCGACGGCGGGCGTGTCGAAGGCGGTGGCGATGACGCGCTCGGCCGGTTTCCACACGAAACGCTGGATTTCCTCGTCGACATTGGCGGTTTCGACCACGCCGCCGAAGCCGATTTCGTAGGAGCTTTCGCGGCGTTCGAATTCCCAGGGGTTGCCGTGGGCAAGCCAGGTTTCGGGTAGTTCCACCTGCCAGCCATCGGCCATCTGCTGGCGGAAGAGGCCATGCATGTAGCGGATGCCGTAGCCATAGGCGGGTACGTCGACGGTCGCCATCGATTCCATGAAACAGGCAGCCAGCCGTCCGAGACCGCCATTGCCGAGGGCCGCATCCGGCTCGAGCTGGGCGACGACATCGATATCGACGCCGAGGGAGGCGAGTGCGTCGCGCATCTCGTCCATCAGGCCGATATTGGTCATCGCATCGCGCATCAGCCGGCCGATGAGGAATTCGAGCGAGAGATAATAAACGCGCTTGGCGCCGGTTGCGTAGGTCTTGCGGGTGGAGTCCATCCACTTGTCGGTGATGCGGTCACGCGCAACCAGGATCGCCGCCGTCAGCCAGTCATGGGGCTTGGCGACCTTCGGGTCCTTGCCGATGCGGTACTTCAGACGTTCGAGGATTTCGACGGCGAGCTGGCTAGGTTCAGACGACCTTGGGGCGGGCTGCGGCACGTCGTTGGTGGAGAGCCTGTTCATCATGAAACTGTCTTTACCCTTTTGCGTTGGGAGATCGCAGGCCGGACCCGACCGGGGATAAAGCCAATTTATGCATCGATCCGAAGCGCTTGCAACAGATGTTTTTAAATGGATTAGACTTGTCTCAGACGGTGGAGAACGTATCCCGCCGAAACGCAAAATGCCGCCCAGCGGGGCCGGGCGGCATCGTCAGCGATGTGGTCTGTCTTACCTTGTCAGGCGTGCCATCTTGCCCGAGGTGGTGGCGCCGATTTCACCGAAAACCTTGACCAGAGCTGCGGCATCTTCCGGCGACTTGTAGTCGGCTGTGCTGCTGGCGCATCGGCTGAGCACCGATTTTCCCTGGATCGGCGCCATGAAGGCGATGGTGAAGACGCGAATGCCGGCGTCCTTGGCATCCTGGCACGCCTTGAGCGTTGCCGTGTCGGATTTGGAATCCTGGGCTTTGTATTTGTCGAGTTCCGGTTCCGGCTTTGGCGCCGCCGGGATGGTCAACGCCTTTCCTTCGAAATGTGTGTTCGCCCCATCGGTCATGAAGACTATGTACTTTTTCGGCGTCAGGCCGTTGGATGCCGTGTGCGCGTCGTTTTCGCCCTTGAGCTTCAGATCCGTGACGGCCTTGGCGAAGGCGCCGCTCGAATCCGTGCCGCCGTTCGCCTCCAGGTTCTTGACGTAGGTACTGGCCTTCGTCGTGCCCCAGGCCAGTTTCTCTTCCGGGAAGATGGAGCTGCTATAGGAAACAGCGCCGACACGGACATACTTGTTGTCGGGGTCCATCTCGGTGAGTGGCTTCAGCAGCGTCTCAACCGCGGATTTCAAGGTCGTGATCTTGTCGATCATGCAAGGGCTGGTCTCAGAGATGCTCTTGCCCCAGTTCTCCGCCGTCCAGTTCTTGCACTTGGTGCGCTTCTCGTCCTTCACATTCGTCACGAAGGCCATCGAGCCCGAGCGGTCGAGCACGAGATACATCGACATGGCGTTCTTGGTTTCCGTCGCGCTCTCGGCAACGGCTACCGTTTCCAGATTGACGGACTTCTGTCCGAGCAACCGCGTCATGGGGTTGAGCTGAATTGTCTGCTTGTTGACGATCGTGACCTTGAAGGCCTTGTCGCTCTTGCCGACAGTCGTCATGACGATGTCGACCGTCGGCTGAACCTGGGTCTCCGTCGGGTCGGTCACGCCGCCCGCGGAAGCGCTGCTGGTGCCCGGGTCGCTGCCGCCGGCTCCACCGGGCAGATCGGTCGAGCTTGCGCCCGACTGCGCCTTCAGGAAGTTCAAGGCGATTTCCTTGGCCTTCTCGGTCGCCAGCGTATCCTTGTTTGCAACCAGTGCGGACGCAGCCGCAAGTGCTGCCGCGTCGGCTGCATCCTGCATCTGGTTTTTCGTCGTGATCATGGTGGCCAGATCGACGGCGACGCCGCCGGCTGCCAACACCAATGGCGCCGCGAGTGCTGCCATGATGCCAAAATTGCCACCCCGGTCCTTGAGCATGGCTACGAAGGACCGGCCTACCGTGTATCGTCTTCCCATCTTTGCACACCCCAAAGGAACACGTTGCAAGCTTGGGGGCATCAATAGCGGCGATGGCTTACGATATCGTTCCGGCAATCCTTGCAATTTTAATGGATTGCCGGAAAACCGGTTGTTGTAAGGGGTTCTGCGGCACCCTGTCTGTTCCGAAGCGGGAATCGGCCTGTGCCAAATCGGGTCACGGTACCGGAATGACGTCGACCGCCTGTTTCGTCGTTTGGCTGCCGTAGCTTTTCAGGACCCCGATGACGGGCGCGACATCGCCGTAGTCGCGGCCATGGCCGACGACGATATGGTCGGTTCCAGCCGGAATATTGTTGGTCGGATCGAGTTCGAGCCACCCACCGGTTGTGCCGCACCAGACGCGCACCCAAGCGTGCATGGCATCGGCCCCCTCCAGGCGCTCCTTGCCGGGCGGAGGGATCGTCCTTAGGAAACCGCTAACATAGCCGGCAGGGATGCCGAGGCTTCTGAGCGCCACGATCATGACATGGGCGAAATCCTGGCAGACGCCGCGCTTGAGCTTGAACGCTTCTGCCGGCGTCGTGTTCACGGTTGTCGCCTCGCCGTCATAGGCGAAGTCGCGATGGATGCGGTCACACAGTGCAACGGCGATCTGGCGCACGGTCATCGTGTCGGTAATGGTGTCACGCGCGTAGGCGGCAATGTCGGCGACCTCGGGCAAGAGTGGGCTCGGGCCGGCGAAGTGATGCGGCGCGTCGGCATCGACGGACCAGCAGGCCGCAAGCTCGGCCGGCAGGCCGGTGAGGTCAGGGGAGAAGTCCGCGGTCAGGGCCTGTGCTTCCACCTGCACGCGCGCCTGCATGCGGATCGTCAGGTCTGCATGCGAGTTGCGAAAGAGAATCGACGTAAACGGGTTGGCGAAGAAGTCGATGCTCTCGGTACGTTCGGCCGGCATGGGATGGCAGCTGAGCGAGCCGACGACGAGACGTTGGCGACCGGGCAGCGTCGCCGGCAGCACGCGCACGAGGTGGCGGCCGCCGGACACCGGCACTTCGTAGTCATAGATGATCTTCAGGCTGATGTCGTAAAGCATGGCTAGCCGAGATAGGTGCGCGCGAGCAGATCGGACAGGCTTTCGAGATCCCGCTCCAACCGATTGTAGACGCCGAGGTTCATGGCTTCCGGTGTCATCACCGCCAGGCCCGAATGCAGCCGCATCGCCTCGCGGTAGAAGGGGGACATCTGGCCGTTGACGAAGGCGTTCGGCAAGAGCTCGACCTCGGTCTTGATCTCATTCAACTGGTAAAGCACCGAGCGCGGATTGAGCGGATCGAGCGCCAGGAGGTCGGTGACGGTCAAGGCGGCGGTGCTGACATTGTAGCGCCGGCGATGGGTCATGACGCTATCGCCGATTTCGAGCAGCATGTCATAGGCGCCATCGGGCGCATCCGGCCCCGACATGTGGCCGAGCAGCCGGGTCATGTGCAGGCCGCGCTCGATATAGCGGCCGATCGAAAGAAAGCGCCAGCCGGTGAAGCGGTACATGTTTTCATGCACGAGACCGGCAAAGCCGGCGAGCTTGCGCAGGAGCACGGTGATTGCGCGGGTCGCGTCGTCGCCGGCCTGCACCGTCGCGTGGAACTTGCGCGCCGTCTGCGACAGGTCGTTCAGTGCCAGCCAGCCGTCCGGCGAGAACCGGTCGCGGATGTTGCCGGCGCTGAAGAGGGCGCTTGCGATATTGGCGAGCAGGCTGTCGGGCACAGGCTGGCGCGCATCGATGTCGAGGGCTGCGAGATAGTCGCCGACATCCTTAAGGAGCGGCAGGTCCGGATCGGCGGTTTCGGCGAAGCGGCCATGCCAGGCGCGCAGGATGCGAAGCGCCCCTTCCGCACGCTCGATATAGCGGCCGAGCCAGAAGAGATTGTCGGCCGCCCGGCTCGGCAGGCTTCCCGGCATGTTGCGGGTGAAACTTTCCTCGGCCGGAAGCAGCGTCGTGCGCTCGACCGGTCGGTCGCTGACGATCCAGACATCGGCGGCGGTGCCGCCCGCCTGCATCGCGATCGCGGCGACATCGTCGCCGGAGCCGATGCGGGCAAAGCCCCCTGGCATGATCTGCCAGCCGTCGCGGGTGCGTGCCGCAAACACCCGCAGGCTCATCGGCCGCGGGGTCAGTCGGCCACGCACCCAGGCCGGCGTGGTCGAAAGCGTGACCACCTCCTGGCCCACGAGCTTGCCGCCCTCGGCGCTAAGCCAATCTGCGATCGAGGCTCGAGCCTTCTCATCAAGCGTACGGCCGAGTACCGACTGGCCATTGTCGTCGAAGAAAGGGCGGGTCTGGTAGGCGGGGCCGATGACCATGCGGTCGAGGTTGGCGGCGACCTGTTCGCGTTCGGCGCCCTGGCCGCACCACCAGGTGGCGATCGAGGGCAGCTTCTGTTCCTCGCCCAGCAGATGGCGGCAGATCGCCGGCATGAAGGCGAGGAAGGCGCGGGTTTCGACGATGCCGGTGCCGAGCGCGTTCACGATTGAGACCGAGCCGGCTCTGAGCGCCTCGACAATGCCCGGTGTGCCGATATGCGAGGACTGATTGAGCTCGAGCGGATCGGCAAAGGCCGCGTCGAGACGACGCCAGAGCACGCCGATGGGCTTGAGGCCGGCGACGGTGCGCACCATCACCCGGCCGCCGATCACGGTCAGATCCTCGCCTTCGAGCAGCATGAAGCCCAGATAGCGGGCGATATAGGCATGTTCGAAATAGGTCTCGTTGGCGATCCCCGGCGAAAGAACGGCGATGCGGTCGTCCGGGTGCAGCCGGCGGCTCTGCAGCGTGTCGCGGAACTCGCCAAAGAAGCCGGCCAGCCGGTGGACGTGGCTTTCGGCATAAAGATTGGAGAAGGCACGCGTGGTCGCGACCCGGTTCTCCAGGGCGAAGCCGGCGCCCGAAGGTGCCTCGGTGCGATCGGACAGGACCCACCAGTTACCGTCGGGTCCACGGCCGATCTCGAAGGAGACGAAATGCAGGAAGTGGCCGTCGGCCGGTTTCACGCCGACGAGAGGGCGCAGGAACTCCGGATTGGAGGCGACCAGCGCCGGCGGCAGCAGCCCTTCGCGCACCAGCCGGTTCTCGCCATAGATGTCGGCGACCACCTTTTCCAGAAGTTCGGCGCGCTGCACGAGGCCTTGCGAGACGTGCGCCCATTCCTTTTCGTCGATCAGAACCGGAATGTGCGACAGCGGCCAGCTTCGCTCGGAACTCTCCTTGGCGCCATAGACGCGATAGAACACGCCGGCGTCGCGCAGATAGCGGTCGGCGCGCGCGAAGCGGTTGGCAAGTTCGGTCTCGTCGAGCCGCCCAAGCGTCGCGAGCAGCCGCTGCCAGACCGGGCGGACATTGCCGTCCTGGTCGAGCATTTCGTCGGCAATGCCCGGTAGGGCACGGTAGCCGAAGACCGGATCGTCGTCGGTGCCCGGATGGTTTGCGGCCGCTGTCTGCTTCTTCGGCATTTACGCTCCTGGTGGACGCCTGAGATCAAGCGTCATCGGGAATTCCGTCGACGGGCTTTCGGGGCGCAGCGGATAGCCTCCCGGCGTATGGCCCCAAGGCTCGAACCGCGCCAGGCGTCGCGCCTCCGCCTCGTTGCCGTTGACCGGAAACGTGTCGTAGTGGCGCCCACCCGGGTGGGCGACATGGTAGATGCAACCGCCGATCGCCCGATTCGACCATGTATCATAGATATCGAATGTAAGGGGAGTGTTGACCGGTAGCACCGGGTGTAGCCCTGAGGCCGGCTGCCACGCCTTGTAGCGGACGCCGGCCACCGCCGTGCCATTCGAACCAGTGCGTGTGAGCGGCAAGGGCCGACCGTTGCAGGCGACCGTATATCGCTCGGGATTGGCGGTATCGAGCTTGACCTGCAGCCGTTCGATCGAGCTGTCGACATAGCGCACGGTGCCGCCGATCGCGCCCTGTTCGCCCATCACGTGCCAGGGTTCGAGCGCCTGACGGATTTCGAGCTTTGCCCCCTCGTATTCGACCTCGCCGCAGAAGGGGAAGCGGAACTCGAGCTGAGCCTCGAACCATTCCGGCTTCAGATCGAAGCCATGCGCCCGGAGATCGGCGAGCACGTCGAGAAAGTCCTGCCAGACGTGATGCGGCAGCATGAAACGATCGTGCAGCGCGGTGCCCCAGCGCACGAAGCGACCGTCGACCGGGTGCTTCCAGAAACGGGCGATGAGGGCGCGCACCAGCAATTGCTGGGCAAGCGACATGCGGGCGTTCGGCGGCATCTCGAAACCGCGGAACTCGACGAGGCCGAGACGGCCGGTGGGCCCGTCAGGCGAAAACAGCTTGTCGATGCAGATCTCCGCCCGATGGGTGTTGCCGGTGACATCGACGAGCAGGTTGCGGAACAGCCGGTCGACGAGCCAGGGCAGGGGCGGCGGCGTTGCAGAGCCCGGCATCGGCACCTGCGCCAGGGCGATTTCGAGTTCATAGAGCTGGTCGTGCCGGGCTTCGTCGATACGCGGCGCCTGCGAGGTCGGGCCGATGAAGAGGCCGGAGAACAGGTAGGAGAGCGAGGGATGCCGCTGCCAGTGCAGCACCATGCTTTTTAGCAGATCCGGGCGGCGCAGGAACGGGCTGTCATTCGGATTGGCGCCGCCGACGACCACGTGATTGCCGCCGCCGGTGCCGGTGTGACGGCCGTCGATCATGAACTTGTCGGCACCGAGCCGGCTCTGGCGCGCCTCCTCGTAGATCGCCGTGGTGATATCGACGCAGTCCTGCCAATGGGCGGCCGGATGAATGTTGACCTCGATGACGCCCGGGTCCGGCGCAACGCGGATGACGTTGATGCGCTCGTCCTGCGGCGGTGCATAGCCTTCGATGTGCACGGGCAGGCCGATCGCAGCGGCAGCGCGCTCCGCAGACGCGATCAGATCGAGATACTCCTCGACGCTTGTCGTCGGCGGCATGAAGACGCAGAGCCGGCCGTCGCGCGGCTCGACGCTGATGGCGGTGCGCACCAGTCCGGCGATCTCGTCGCGCGGCGCCGGGAGCGGTGTTTCCGGAACTTCCGAGGCCTGGAAGCGTGCATGCTGCGTGCGGGCGCTGCTTTCGCTGAAGTCCGGCAAATCGTCGCGCGGGACCGTCGGATCGACCGGATGGATATAGGGGTAAGCGGAGGGCGCGACATAGGGTAGGGCGCCGAGCGGAAGGCGATAGCCGACGGCGCTGTCGCCGGGAACGAGGAAGATGCGGCCACGGCGCGTCTGCCATTTCTCGCTCATCCACTTCACGCCGGTGGCGCGCGTGTTCCAGGCTTGCACCGGCAGAACATAGCCGGTCGGCGCCGTCAGGCCGCGCTCGAACACGCGGGCCATGCGGCTGCGCTCCTCGGGATCCTTCAGCTTGGAGTTGGCAGGATCGACGTTGTCGGGGAGGTTTGCCTCCTTCAGCAGCCAGTCGGCCGGGTCTTCGAAGGCCGGCACGACCATTTCGGTCGGCACGCTCAATTCGCCTGCGACCAGATGCAGCAGGCGTTCGGCATCCGCTACCGTCACGTCGTGGCGGCCGGTCTCCTCGGCGATCAGGTCCGGCCGGCGCCAGATCGGCACGCCGTCCTTGCGCCAGTAGAGGGAGAAGGTCCAGCGCGGCAGGGTTTCGCCCGGATACCATTTGCCCTGGCCATAATGCAGGAAGCCACCGGGGGCGAAGCGTTCGCGCAGCCGGCGGATCAGTGTGTCGGCCTTCTCGCGCTTGGTTGGTCCGACGGCCTCCGTGTTCCATTCCTCGGACTCGAAGTCGTCGATCGAAACGAAGGTGGGCTCGCCGCCCATCGTCAGGCGGATGTCGTTTTCCTCAAGCTCCCGGTCAACCTTCCCGCCGAGTGCATTCAGCGCATCCCAGCTTTCGTCGGAGAAGGGTTTGGTGATGCGCGGGTGCTCGGCGACGCGCCTCACCTTCATGTCGAAAGCGAAGTCGGTGCGGGTCTCGGGATCGCCGAAAAATTCTCCGGAGATCGGCGCGGCGTTGCGGTAATGGGGCGTTGCGGCAAGCGGAATGTGGCTCTCGCCGGTCAGCAGGCCCGAGGTCGGGTCGAGCCCGACCCAGCCGGCGCCGGGCAGGTAGACTTCGGCCCAGGCATGCAGGTCGGTGAAGTCGTGGTCGGTGCCGGAGGGGCCGTCGAGGGCTTTCAGATCCGGCGTCAGCTGAATGAGATAGCCGGAGACGAAGCGGGCGGCGAAGCCGAGATTGCGCAGGATCTGTACGAGCAGCCAGCTGGAATCGCGGCAGGATCCTCTTGCCGATGTCAGCGTCTGCTCCGGGTCCTGCACGCCCGGCTCCATGCGGATCACATAGCCGATTTCCTTCTGCAGGCGTGCGTTGAGCCCGACGACCATGTCGATGGTGCGCTGGCGGGAACGGTCGACCGTTGCCATGAAGGCGGAGAGCGCCGGGCCGAGCGGCTCCGGCGTCATATAGATCCGGAGATCGTCGCTGAGATCCTCGGGGTAGGGGAAGGGCCAATGCTCGGCCTCTTCCTCGACGAAAAAGTCAAAGGGGTTGTAGACGGTCATGTCGGCGACGAGATCGACTTCGATTTTCAGCTCGCTCACCGGATCGGGAAAGACGAAACGGGCGAGGTAGTTGCCGTAGGGGTCCTGCTGCAGGTTGACGAAATGGTTGCCGGGCGAAACCTTCAGCGAGTGGCTGATGACCTTGGTCTTGGAATGGGCAGCGGGCTTCAGCCGGATGATCTGCGGCGAGAGGCTTACGGGACGGTCATAGATATAGTGGGTCAGGTGATAGATACTGGCCTTGATCGACATGCCGGATTTGATCCCCTTCGTGGCGGGTCTGACGCCCCCCATCGCCACGAAGTTTGTGCAATGCAAATCGAGAATGCAAGCGCGAAAGCGCCCGCAGAAAATCAGGGCGGCGCAACGCCTTCGCACGCCCGGACGGGCGTGCGAAACATTGGCCATCCTCGGTCAGACGATCGGCGGATTGATGCGGGCAAAACCCTCCTGGCGGTAGTAGGGGAAGTAGGGGTAGGCCGGCGTCGTTCGGCTCGCCGCGTCGAGTCGGGCGATCTGGTCCGCTGACAACGACCAGCCGACGGCGCCGAGGTTCTGGCGAAGCTGCTCCTCGTTGCGGGCGCCGATGATGACGCTCGAGACCGTCGGGCGCTGCAGCAGCCAGTTGATGGCGATCTGCGGGATCGTCTTGCCGGTTTCCTCCGCGAGCTGGTCGAGCACGTCGACGACATCGTAGAGCTTCTCATCATCGACCGGTGGGCCGAAGGCCGCAGTGTCGTGCAGGCGGCTGCCTTCGGGCCACGGCTTGCCGCGGCGGATCTTGCCGGTGAGACGCCCCCAGCCGAGCGGGCTCCAGACCAGAGCGCCGACGCCTTGGTCGGCGCCAAGCGGCATCAGTTCCCATTCGTAGTCGCGTCCAACCAGCGAATAGTAGACCTGGTGGGCGACGTGGCGCACGAGGCCGTGCTTCTCCGAGACAGCCAGCGATTTCATCAATTGCCAGCCGGCAAAGTTCGAGGCACCGACGTAGCGCAGCTTGCCGGCGGCAACCAGACTGTCGAGTGTCGAAAGCACCTCCTCGACCGGCGTTCCCGCGTCGAAGGCGTGCAGTTGCAAAAGGTCGATGTAGTCGGTGCCGAGCCGCTTCAAGGCATCGTCGACGCCCTTGACGAGACGCGTGCGCGACGTGCCGGCGTCGTTCGGTCCGTCGCCCATCGGCAATGCCATCTTGGTGGAGAGAAGCACGGCATCACGCCGGCCCTTGATGGCCGCGCCGAGCACGCTCTCGGACGCACCGTCGGAGTAAACGTCTGCGGTATCGAAGAGATTGACGCCGGCTTCGAGCGAGATGTCGATCAGCCGCCGGGCTTCCGCGGCGTCGCTGTTGCCCCAGGCGCTGAAGAGCGGCCCCTTGCCGCCGAAGGTGCCGGCGCCGAAGCTCAAGGCAGGCACTTTCAGTCCCGATGATCCAAGCCGTCTGTATTCCATGTCGTCAAACTCCTCGTTGGTTTTGTCTTTGCGAGAGCGGAAGTCCGCTCGCCCACCAGGAGAAGGTGGTATCGCGGCCATTTGCGATGTAGACCGGATGAAAGAACATCATTTGTGAGTTGAAGTCACATGTCGCGCTTGTCTATCAACCGTTCGGGGGAGATGGCGGTTTTCGCCAAGGCGGTGGAGCTCGGCGGCTTCTCGGCCGCGGCAAAGGTCTGCTGCATGACACCCTCGGCCGTCAGCAAGCTCGTGCAGAGGCTGGAGGAAAGGCTCGGCGTCCGGCTCATCAACCGCTCGACGCGGCGGCTGCAGCTGACGGCGGAAGGCTGTGCCTTCTATGAGCGGGCGGTGCGCATCCTTGCCGATATCGACGAGGCGGAGCGCGAGGCGGGTTCAGGCGAAACGCCCGAGGGCCGCGTGCGGCTAAACGTCAGCGCTTCCTATGCGGTGCATGTGCTGATGCCGGTGCTGCCGGAGTTTCTCTCGGCCTTTCCGTCGGTCTCGCTCGATATCCTGCAGACCGACGCCGTGGTCGATCTGATGGCGGAGCGGGCCGACATCGCCGTGCGCGCCGGTCCTCTGAAGTCTTCGAGCCTGATCGCCCGCAAGCTCGGCAGCACGTCGATGACGATCGTGGGCGCGCCGTCCTATCTTCAACGGTTCGGCATGCCCGAGAGTGTCGGCGACCTCGAAGCGATGAACAGGCTGAGCCATAGCTATGCGCGTTCGATCGATGGCTGGCCGCTCCTGTCGAACGGGGAGCCTTTCACGCTGGCGCCGACGGAGCAGGTCCGCGTGAGCGACGGCGAGGGTTTGCGCCAGCTTACGCTCGCCGGTGTCGGGCTGGCGCGACTGCCCACGTTTACGGTCAAGGAGGATATCCGTTGCGGCCGGCTGACGGCGGTCGCCGAGCACTTGAACCCGGGCGACATCGAGGCATTCCATGCGGTGTTCCACGGGCAGGGTGGAGCCCTGCCGGCGCGCGTGCGGGTGGTACTTGATTTCCTGGCTAAGCGCGCGCGGATTTCATCGCCTTGAACGGCTGGTCCGTCGCTTCGGCCGGCTGGCCGCAGACGCGATTGCGGCCCTCGGACTTGGCGCGATAGAGCTCGTTATCGGCAAGTTCGATCAGGTGCTTCCAGCCACCGTTCGCGCTGCGGCCTTCGGCCACGCCGAAGCTGGCGGTGACGTTCAGCTTCCGTCCGTCGGCAAGGACGATCGGTTCGTGCGCGAGGTTGACCCTGATCCTTTCGGCAAGGGCAAGGGCGGACTCGATGCTGTCGCCGGGCGTGATCACGGCAAACTCCTCACCGCCGAAGCGGGCGACGAGATCGGAATTGCGCACGGAATTGCGGATGATGCGGGCGGTTTCCTGAAGCACGATGTCGCCGATCAGATGGCCGTGGGTATCGTTGATCTGCTTGAAATGGTCGATGTCCATCAGGATCAGACAGGCGTCCTGATCCTTGCCGTCCGTGTCTTCCGCGCCGCCGATCAGCTCCAGCGCGCGGCGGTTGAGCAGGCCGGTCAGTTCGTCGGTTTCCGCCTGGCGTTCGAGATGCTGCATCAGCAGCGTGCGCTCGTCGAGGCGCTGGCGCAGGATGTCGATCGCATCGAACAGGCGCCCCATTTCGCCTTCTCCGCCCTTGCCCTGAAGGCGCGCGATCGGGCGATCATTGGCAAGCTCGATGATGCTGTGGCGCGCAAGAAGCAGCGGTTCGAACACCAGCGATCGGGCGCGCCGCATCAAGATCAGCAACATCAGGAAGAGCGAGAAGGTCGCAAGGCTCGCCACGGCGAGCTTGATCGACGCGCGGGTCTTGTTGGCGGACAGGCGCTCGACGGTCGAATCCATGAAGGCGCGACGCAGATCTTCGAGCGGTTTCATCTTCGGGACGAAAAGGTCGGTGAGCTGTTCGGCGGTCATCGGGTAGTCGCCCGAGCGTTTACCGACGGCGACGATGTTGTCGATGATCGCAAAACCTTCGGCAAAGAACTCGCGGTCGATCTTGGCGAGATCGCCGATCTTCGACGGATCCAGGCCTGGAAGCGCGCCCGGCTTGCCGACGATCGCCCAGACCTCCTGCAGCCTGCCGCGCGTGCGCTCGCTGTCGGCCAGATTCTTGATCGCGAGCGGCTTGCCGACGGCAACGGGCGCCATGACGTGCGAGCCGAGGCGACCGCCGTCCTCGCGCAGATTGGCGAGC
The DNA here is from genome assembly GCF_900103045.1 of Ensifer sp. YR511. Lineage (NCBI taxonomy): Bacteria > Pseudomonadati > Pseudomonadota > Alphaproteobacteria > Hyphomicrobiales > Rhizobiaceae > Ensifer > Ensifer sp. YR511. The sequence continues at coordinate 33,933 of NZ_FNGR01000013.1, read as the reverse complement.
ATCTGGGCTGCAAGGGCAATGCCCGCAAGGTTCGGGTCGGTGTTGGTCAGGCGCTGAATGTTCCAGTCGATCGCGGGGCGAAGCGCATCGATCACGCCGAACATGGCCTCGATCGTCGCTTCGATTTCGGCAAGGTTCCGCCGTTCCGGCGGAAGGGCCGCAATGCGATCGACTTCCGCACGCGCAAGCATCAGCCGACGATGGACCTCGACTAGGATGGGCGAAAGCGCGCCGGCCGGTTCGGAGCGGCTGGCATTGTCGATGTCGGCGGTGATCTGAGCCAATGCCGCGTCGCTGCGGGCACGAAACTCCGCCAGCCGCGCCTGGACAGTCGAGCCGGGCGCTACGCCAAGGCCGAGCACACCGTTGGACGGGCCACGTTCGGCCGAGAGGTAGTTTGCGGCGTCGAGGACGCGGCAAAAGGCCATGACTTCCGTCAGGTTGCGGCGCGCGACGACAAAGTCGCTATAGGATGCGGCGATGATTTCGGTCGCAAGAATGCCCGTGCAGGCAACGACGATCGCCACCAGCCATTGGAGCTTGCGTCGCAGGGCCCTGGCCGTACGCGCTTCCCCCACGCCCATCTGAGGGGACGCATAGGTGCTGCCCTTATTGCTCATATGCGCGAAGTTGCTCCACTCATGTCGCCGCCCGTCTGCTCGACAATCGCGACAAATTCTTGCCACCCGACAAGAAACCCATCCGAAATCAGTGTGCTTGCCGCCCCTGCTATCGTATAAGATGTTAAATAAGCTTGAAATACCCTGAAATACTAGGGGCTAATCCGCAACCGAGGGATGCGCCCGGCGCACGGCAGACCCCAGCTTTGCGGCCCCCGTATTCGCTTTCCGGTCCATGATCGCAATAAATCCGGCCCGCCTTCTTGCCGAAAGCGGGCCTGGACTTGGTTGGTCGTCATTTTACTTCAGCAACTCTTCACGGCAACGTGATCTGTGCTGCGGCCTAAAGCGTCGCGCGTCTTATCAGACGGGCTAAGGTCGCTGTAACACTTTGATTTTCTGCAAGTCTGTTCCCTTACGTCGAGGACGATTTAAGGAGACATGCAGTCGTCTCAGCGCTTCGGCCCGACCAGTGCGAAGAGGGCGCCCTGCGGGTCGAGCGCCTGAACGATCCAGGCGCCTCCGGGGACCTCCATCGGCTCCAGCACGATCTTGCCGCCGCCAGCCTTGATGCGTTCGATGGCGGCATCGATGGCCGGTACGTTGATGTAGTAGAGCCAGTAAGGCGCGGGCACTTCCTTCGGCTTGGTCATCATCCCGCCGATCGGGGCGCCGCCATGGGCGAAGATCTGGTAGATGCCCATTTCGCCCATGTCCATGCCCTGGTCCTTCGTCCAGCCGAAGAGTTCGGAATAGAAGGGAAAGGCGGTGTCGAGGTCGCCCGAGGCAAGCTCGTGCCAGCCGATCAGTCCGGGGGCCATCGGGTCGGTGACCGGCGGCGGATCGCCCGTACCCTTGAAGATCGAGAAGACCGCGCCGTGCGGATCGGTGACGACGGCGAAGCGCCCTATACCCGGGATATCGTCCGGCGCCCGGTGCACCTTGCCGCCCTTGGCGGCGATGCTGGCGGCGCTCACATCGACATCGTCGACGCCGACATAGCCGAGCCAGGCGGGCGGCACGTTCATTTCGAGCGCGCCTTCCGGCATGGTCATCAATCCCGCCACCGGAATCTCGCCGACGTTGAACAGCGTGTAGCTGATACCGGCCATGCCGGCATCGCTGGCGGCCCAGCCGACCACGTCCTTGTAGAACGTCTCGGCGGCCGCCATGTCGGTGGTCATCAGTTCGTACCAAACGAATTTGCCGTGATCTGCCATTGCCTTCCTCCGGTTTTGCTCTGGCGCGGCGTATCTGGCGCCACTTGTTTGCCTGTTCGAATGAACTGTCGTCGGGTCAGCCTGACATGATGCATGGCCGAACAGCCAAGGCCGTCGTCAGCGCGGCTTTCAATCCCGACGTAGGTATTCCGCCGTCATCAAGTCTTTCCAGTTTCCGTCCGCTGTTTGCGCCTGCGCCGTCAGCAGCCGACGGGATGGCCCGGCAAGCGTGATGACGTCGCGGTAGCGCATGGTCCTGCCGGGTTTTTCGAAATCTGGCCCTTCGCAGTAGAGGGAGAGGGACGTGCCGTCCGCGTCCAGTTCTCCGTCATAGATCCATATGTGGGTCATCATCGAACCGACCCAGGTGCCGACGTAACGTTTCGTCTGCGGATTGAAGCCGAGCGTCATCAGCGTCTGGCCGAAGCTGCCGCCCGGCATCGTTCCCTGACCCTCGCAGACGATCCAGAGGCCTTCGAGTGACCGGACATGCTCGGTCCAGGGCCCGCTGCCATCGGGCTTGCCATCGGAGCCGGCCGTGCGAACGTGCCAGTCGCCCAGCAATTGCTCGAGCCAGCGGTGCGCTTCTTCCGGTTCTGCTCTCACGGGATTTCCTTCTTGACCGGGCGCAGACGTTCGGCCCGGCACGCGAGCGTTCTCAAAACGATTTTGCGGGCGAAAAGTTCCGTCCGCCGGGATGCGGAATTCAGCCCGCCTTGCGTCCGGGCTCCCGATCATATTCGTCGTGGCGGCGAACGAAGCTCATGGTCCCGTCCTCGTTGCGCCCCTTGGGTGTGCGGTCGAGCAGCATCAGTGTGCCCACGAGTTCCTCGAGCCCGCGAGCATAGGACGAATAGGTGTGGTAGATCGTGCCGTCCTCGCCCTTCTGGAAGGCGCTGAGACCGGGCAGTTCCTCATGCGCATTGGCGCTTTCTATGTCGGTGAAGTTGTACCCGACCTTGCCGCTTGCGAGCTCGTCTGGCGAAAAGGCCACGTGGAAGTCATGGTTGAAGCCGTTGCTTTCCGCCGAGACCCAGGGGAAATCCCACTCCATGCGTTTCTTGTAGGTTTCGATCTTTGCGAGCGGCGCGTTCGATGCGGCGACCAGCGTCACGTCGTGATGGTTGAGGTGCGGCAGCATGCCGGCGAAATGATCGACCAGGAAGGAGCAGCCGGGGCAACCGGCCTCCCAGGTGGGGCCGAACATGAAATGGTAGACCATGAGCTGGCTGCGGCCGTCGAAAAGCTCGGACAGGGATTTGCGGCCCGCCGGCGTATCGAAGACGTAGGTCTTTTCCATCTTCACCCAGGGCAAGGCCAGCCGAGCGGCATTGACCTTGTCGCGTGCGTGGGTGTGTTCCTTTTCCAGCGCAAGCAGATCTTTGCGCGCTTTCAGCCACTCTCCAGGCGATACCACTGCGTGATCCTGTCTCATGCCCGTTCCTCCTTCCAACGTTGCACTTGACTATTTACGTTGATATCAACATTAATCGGGCATGTCAAAAATGCCGCTTGTTTCGTTCGACACTACCCTGCATGTGAAGGACACCTGCCTCTGCCTGCATGTGCAACGCGCCGCGCGCGCCATTGCCCGCCGGTTCGACGAGGCGCTGCGCCCGCTCGATATCACCAACGGACAGTTCTCTCTCCTGATGTCGCTCAACCGCCCGGCGCCGCCCAATATGGGCTCGGTGGCGTCGCTTCTCGCCATGGACCGGACGACCTTGACCGCGGCGTTGAAGCCGCTGGAACGGCGCGGCCTGGTCGAAAGCTTCCCGGATGCCGACGACCGGCGGTCGCGGCGATTGCGGCTGACGACCGAAGGGCAGGCGCTGCTGGCGCGCGCCGTGCCGATCTGGCGGAACCTGCATGAGGCGCTCGATCCGGTGCTCGATGACGGCGGTTCGGACCGCCTGCGTGCCGATCTCTTAAGGCTGGCTTGACGGGCGGCCGGTCAGTCCTCGGACGGCTCTGGCGCGGGGCGCTCCTTGAGCACCTCGATCACCTCGGCGATCAAGGCAGAGGCCTGCCGCAGCCGTCGTTCGCCGAGTGCGCCGCCCAGGCCGTCCGCCCAGGCCGCCTGCCGCTCCTTGATGTCGTGCAGTGCCGTTTCTCCCGCCGCAGTCAGAACCATGAGCTTTGCCCTCTGGTGGGTCGGGTTGTCCCTGTAGGCGATCAGCCCTTCGGCCTCCAAGAGATCGGCGATGCGCTGCACCCCCTGGCGCGCAAGGCCGAGCGCGCGTGCCGCATCGGCAACTGACATCGGCGCATGGTTTGCCGCGGCCAGCACCTGCCAGCGGGCGCTCGTCTGTCCGGAAGGTTTGGCGAGTGCGTCGCCGGCCTGCGTCAGCGGGCCCGCTAGCCGCAGTACCGATATGGCGAACTCCGCAAAGGCGTCTCCGACGGGTGTCCGATCGGGATCTTTCATGTTGACAGCACCACCGTCGTGTGAATGTTTGTATGACATCATGTTGTCATGATTCGGTCGTTTCAGCAAGTCAATTTAGCAAGGGAGATGAGAGCATGGCGAGAAGGACTTACAGCGGCGGTTGCCATTGCGGCAAGGTCAGATACGAAGCGACTTTCGATCTCGATGCGGGGACGACGCGATGCAATTGCTCGTTCTGTGGCAAGGCCCGCTACTGGGGTGCACAGGTCCAGCCGGAGGATTTTCGCCTCCTGTCACCGGAAGATCAGGTTGGGCTCTATCAGTTTGGCGCCAAGGTTGGCAACCACCGCTTCTGCCCTGCCTGCGGCATCGCCTCCTATAGCCATGGTTATGTCGAGGAACTCGGCGGCGCCTATTGCAGCATCAATGTCGCAACGCTGGACGATGTCGATCCGACGGTCCTGGCTAAGGTGTCGGTGCAATATCTGGATGGCCGGAACGACCGCTGGGATGAAACGCCTGCCGAATTCCGTCATCTCTGACGCGTGCGAGATCTCGCTCCTATTTGACAATATGTTGTCAATATGGCATATGGACTGCATGAGTTTCACCTGGCAGCATATCGCCTGCCGGGTGGGCGGCAATAGGGGGCCTGCCTGGCCCGCCACGCAGGAGCGACGGGTATGAAACTGACCTATAATGGAAGCTGCCATTGCGGAAACATCCGCTATGAGGCCGACATCGACCTCGATGCCGGCACCGGCAAATGCAACTGTTCGATTTGCTGGAAGCGGCGCTACTGGGGGGCGGTCGTGAAGCCCGACGCCTTCCGGCTGCAGTGCGACGAAGCCAATATCGCCGACTACCAGTTCGGCAGCGACAGCGTGCATCACCGCTTCTGCAGGACCTGCGGCGTTGCCGCCTTCGGCCACGGCTATATCGAGGAGATTGGCGGCGCCTATTACTCCGTCAACCTCGCCTGCCTCGACGACCTCGATCCGGCGGTGCTGGCCGAAGCACCGGTGCAGTACATGGACGGGCGCAACAACAACTGGTTCCACGCGCCAGCCGAGACCCGTCACCTCTAGAGCCCACAGCTAAGCTGGTTACATCTTGCGAAATTCGAGGTGGTAGATGACCTCCTCGCCGGTTGCCGGGTCCACGCCCGGCGCGCCGTAGATCACCAGCTTATCCCCTTGCAGGACAAAGGGGCGGATCAGGTCGGAGACGCCCCAGGCCGGGTTCCAGCTTGCCTCGACATGATGGATGATCCGGCCGTCCTTGAGCGAATAGGAGCCGGAATAGGCGAGCATGGAATCAAACAGTGCCGCCTTTTCGTCGTGAGACGGCACGAGTCCTTTGAGCTGCGGTCGATCGCGTTTCACCACAACGGCGGTCATCCGGCCATCGGGAAAGTACGAGAGATAGCCGATAGGATCAGGGCCCATGGCATCGGTGACCTCGCCAGTGGCGACGACCTCGCGCGTCCAGGAAAGCATCTTCCAGGTGCCGAGCAATCCAGACTCGTCCGCCATGACCCACCTGTTTGATTTTAGGGTAAACTAAAATAGCAGATGCTTCCTGTCCGGCAAAGCCGGGCGGATCCCTAGGATGAGATCAAAGAAAAGGGCCCCCGACGCGCGGGAGCCCTTCGCTGTTTCTTGCGCCGCTCGGGCCCTGCCCGAACGTAGCTGGTCAGTGTTCGCCGAGGTCGCGCACAGCACCGCGGTCGGCGGAGGTGGCAAAGGCGGCATAGGCCTTGAGCGCCGTCGTCACCTTGCGCTTGCGCTGTTCGGTCGGCTTCCAGCCCTGGGCGTCCTGCTCAGTGCGGCGACGGCTAAGTTCCGCCTCGTCGACGCGCAGGCTGATCGTGCGGTTCGGGATGTCGATGTCGATCATGTCGCCTTCGCGCACCAGGCCGATTGTGCCGCCATTGGCCGCTTCCGGCGAAACGTGGCCGATCGACAGGCCCGAAGTGCCGCCGGAGAAGCGGCCGTCGGTGATCAGCGCGCAGGCTTTGCCGAGGCCCTTCGATTTCAGGTAGCTCGTCGGATAGAGCATTTCCTGCATGCCCGGGCCGCCCTTGGGGCCTTCATAGCGGATGACGACGACGTCGCCAGCCTTGATCTCGTTGCCGAGGATCGCCTTGACCGACGCATCCTGGCTTTCGAAGACGCGGGCCGGGCCGGAGAACTTCAGGATGCTCTCGTCGACGCCCGCGGTCTTCACGATGCAGCCGTCGATCGCGATGTTGCCCTTCAAGACGGCGAGGCCGCCATCCTTGGAGAAGGGATGTTCGACCGAGCGGATGACGCCCTTTTCGCGGTCGGTGTCGAGCTCGTCCCAGCGCGCTTCCTGGCTGAAGGCCACCTGGGTCGGGATGCCGCCCGGTGCCGCGCGGAAGAAGTTGCGAACGGTTTCGCTGGTCGTGCGGGTGATGTCCCAGCGGTCGATGGCGTCGCCGAGCGTGGCGCTGTGGACCGTCGGGCAATCGCGGTTGATGAGGCCGCCCTTCTCGAGTTCGCCGAGGATCGACATGATGCCGCCGGCACGGTGCACGTCTTCCATGTGCACGTCGCTTTTCGCCGGAGCGACTTTCGACAGGCAGGGAACCTTGCGCGACAGGCGGTCGATGTCCGCCATGGTGAAATCGACCTCGCCCTCGTGGGCCGCGGCGAGAATGTGCAGCACGGTGTTGGTCGAGCCGCCCATGGCGATATCGAGCGCCATGGCGTTTTCAAACGCCTTCTTCGAGGCGACCTTGCGCGGCAGCACGTTCTCGTCTTCCTGCTCGTAATAGCGGCGGGCGAGATCGACGACCAGGTGGCCGGCCTCGACGAAGAGGCGCTTGCGGTCGGCGTGGGTGGCGAGCGTCGAGCCGTTGCCGGGCAGCGACAGGCCGAGCGCTTCGGTCAGACAGTTCATCGAGTTGGCGGTGAACATGCCGGAGCAAGAGCCGCAGGTCGGGCAGGCCGAGCGTTCGATGACCTTGACGTCCTCGTCCGAGACGTTGTCGTCGGCTGCGGCGACCATGGCGTCGACCAGGTCGAGTGCATGCGTCTTGCCGTGCAGCACGACCTTGCCGGCCTCCATCGGGCCGCCGGAAACGAAGACGGCGGGGATGTTGAGACGCAGCGCCGCCATCAGCATGCCGGGCGTGATCTTGTCGCAGTTGGAGATGCATACCATGGCGTCGGCGCAGTGGGCGTTGACCATGTACTCGACGCTATCGGCGATGATTTCGCGCGACGGCAACGAATAGAGCATGCCGTCGTGACCCATGGCGATGCCGTCGTCGACGGCGATGGTATTGAATTCCTTGGCGACGCCGCCAGCAGCCTCGATCTCGCGGGCGACGAGCTGGCCAAGATCCTTAAGGTGCACGTGGCCGGGCACGAACTGGGTGAACGAGTTCACCACCGCAATAATCGGCTTGCCAAAATCGCTGTCCTTCATGCCCGTCGCGCGCCAGAGGCCGCGGGCACCGGCCATGTTGCGGCCGTGGGTGGTGGTACGTGAGCGATAGGCAGGCATGGCATGTTCCTTCACGGACAAGGGGTATTGCTCGGGAATGGCGATCCCTGATCGCCACCGAAGGGGCTACCTAGCGCAAAATTGCGCGCGCGTCATCTTTTGCGTCAGATTATTTCGACGCTGCGCGCGCTGTCGCGCCAGGCTTTCGCCGCTTCGGAAATCAAATCTAGACCGCGGCCGGCGCCTTGGACAACACCCGCCGAAGCGCTTTACGGAAATCTTATGTCGAGCGCCTGAAGTCGCAATCGAAACTGGACGCCTGACGGGTCTAGCCTTGTCGCATCGAATAGGGATGCGTGCCATGTCTCTCCAGGATTTAAACATCAACCGTCATTTGCCCGGGGCTCTACGCGAGGTCGATGCGGGCCCTGAGCTCACCGGTGGCGAAAGGGCTCCGGAGGCGCTCGATGCGCTCATGCTGCGGCTCACCGGCGTTCGCCGCCTGCGCGAGCACCATGTCTGGGAGGCGGTGCGGGTGATCGCGGACCTGCCGGACCTGACGGCTGGAGAATGGCCGTCGCGTCGGTTCCGTGAACTGATGGCCGCCGATGCGCTGGTCGATGCCGTCATTCACCTGACGTCGGCGACCGAAGCGAAACTGTGCCTTCGAACGCTCAGTCACGAGTTCGGGCTGTGGACCTGCGCGCTGCGCTATCAACCAACCGGAGCCGGCCGCATCACCTTCAAGGCACGGCATGCCGACCTTGCCGCGGCGATCCTTGGCGCCTTCCTGCGCTCCTGCCGCGGCCATCAGCTTGCGGCTGCTGCCGGCCGTGGCCAACTTCCCACCTGAAGGATATTTCCATGAACATGCATTCGCTGCGCCTCGAAGGCGCGATCACGGCGCTCGTCACGCCGTTCCGGGACGGCAAGGTTGATGTCGTCGGCCTGATGTCGCTCGTGGAATGGCAGATCCGACACGGCATTTCCGGCGTCGTCGCCTGCGGCACCACCGGCGAGGCGCCGACGCTGTCGCGGGCGGAACGGGCCATGGTGATCGAACGCTGCGTCGAGGTGGCGGAACGCAAGATCCCGGTTATCGCCGGAACCGGCACCAACATTACTGCGACGACGATCGAACTGACGGCGGAAGCCAGAACGCTCGGCGCCGACGCGGCGCTCGTCGTTGCGCCCTATTACAGCAAGCCGTCGCAGGAGGGGCTTTATCGCCACTTCGAGGCGGTCGCCCGGGCGGTGGATCTTCCCGTCATCATCTACAATGTGCCCTCGCGCACTGGGGTCGATCTCGCCGCGCGGACGATCGAGCGGCTGGCGGAGCTTCAAAATGTCGTCGGCATCAAGGACGCCACCGGCGACGTCGGTCGCTTCCTGTCTTCGTCGCCAGCCCTCAAGGCCAGGCTCATGCAGCTCTCGGGTCACGACCAGACGGCGCTGCCGTTCAATCTCTGCGGCGGTCACGGCACCATCTCGGTGGCGTCCAATGTCGTGCCGCGGCTGGTGGTCGCCATGCACCAGGCTGTCACGACCGGAAATGTCGCAGCGGCGCTCGCCCTTCATGAGCGGCTCCGCCCGCTGCTCACGGCGCTCGAGCGCGAGACCAATCCGGGGCCGGTGAAATACGCGTTGCACCTGGTGCGGGCGCTCAGCCCGGAGGTGCGTCTGCCGCTGACGCAGGTGGCGCCGGAGACGGCGGCCGAGATCCGCGCGGCGCTCGAACCGCTGACCGAGCTTCCAGCCTCCACTCAGATCGGCCGCGGGGTGCGCATCGCGCTTGCTGGCTGACGGTTCGTCATCGCACGGATCTGTCGTGCCCGATTGCCGCGGCGGTTCCCGCCGTCCGCATCCATCTCACCCGAAAGGAAAGACCATGTCCCGTTTCCCCCATCTTGCCGCGCGCGCCGCTGAGCGCCGGCGCATCGAAAGCAGCGAGCGCGCCGAGCGCATTCCGCCCAGGGACAGCGCCGTTCGCGATGCCTTTCTCGGCATCGGCATCAGGCTCGCCGTCGTCCTCGGCCTTGCCTACGGCATCCAGGCCGCACTTCCGTGGATTGCCGGCTAAGGCTTCGCTTTCGTCAACAAGGATTGTTCGATCATGGGCAGTATGCAGCAGATCCGTCGTGGTTTCCTGGCGCGCGCGCGTTTCGTCGTCGGCCGCGACCGGCACGGCTGGTGGGTCGTATCCGACCGCAAGGGTCTCGTCGGCGGCCTCTTTACCAATGAGAGCGCCGCAATCCATTTCGCCGTCGAAGCGAGCGACCGGCATCCGGAGGAGGTGTGTCGCGCGCCGGAAGGGGCGGCCATCGATCTTGATACGTTTTCGCGCCGGCCGAGGGCCATGCGACAGCGCCGGCGCGGCGCCTATGCCTGACGCCGCATCCTGATGCAGGCGTAAGGAAGAAACCCCACCAGCTCGGCGCTGGCGGGGTTTTCTCTTGTCGGGGTGCTGCGCTGGCGGACGCTCAGCCGAGCGAAGCGATCGCCTCGTCGATCAGCGCCACGATCTCCTTGGCGTGCGAGGCAAGGGAGGCGTGGCTGGCATCGAGCGTGATGATCTTCTTCGCCTTGATGCGCTCGGCCATCCATTGTTCGGTTTCCGGCGGGATCATGTGGTCGTGGCGCGAGACCTGGTACCAACTGGGCTTCGTCTTCCAGGCGGGAGCCCCGGCCCTGTCCTCGAAGCAACGCCCGGCGATCGGTTTCTGTGCGACCGCCATGACCAATGCTTCGGTCTCGCTCAGGTCCTGGCCGAAACTCTCACGGAACGTATCCTGCGCCAGCCAGAGGAAGCCGTCCTTGTCGGGACGGATGCTGGCGGCGCCGGATGGCGGCTCGCGCCTTGCAAAGATGCTGCCGAGGCTGTCGCCTTCATCCGGCGCGAAGGCCGCGACATAGACGAGCCCGACGACGTTGGCCGCATGACCGGCGCCGCTGATAACAGCACCACCATAGGAGTGGCCGACGAGCAGGGTCGGGCCCTCGAGCGATTCGGCCAGCTTGCGGGTGCGCTCGACGTCGTCGGCAAGCGAGGTCAGCGGGTTCTGAACCGCGGCAATTCTGTAGCCCTTGGCGTGGAGCGGCGGAATGACATGGCGCCAATGGGAGGCATCGCCCCAGGCGCCGTGCACAAGCACGATGTTCTTGACTGCCGGCATGATCAGTTCCTTTCGCTCGAATGGAGAGGTGCTCGGTTCGGCATCACACCCGCTCGTGGTGAGGCGAGGCATACTGCCCGTCGTCGGTTTTGGTGGGTTCCCTTGCTTTGCGCCTGGCGCGTGGCAAGGCGTTGAGATTGCAGACGTAAATTAGGGCGGGAAGGCGTGCGTTCCATGACGCAAACCACAAATTTTCGTGACGGAAGACCAACCCGGCGCGTCCCCGCAGGCGGTGGCCGCGATAGCAGGCCGATGGCGACAGGATGAGGAGGAGACGGGGTCCCAGAGCGGCGTATTGGGGCTACGGGGCATCGCTCTGGGACCGGTTGCGCCCAGGAGGCGGGCTGTGCTTCCGGGCGCATCGGCATCAAGCCACCGCGAAGCCGATTCGACAATGCGCCCCGGACCTTTGCCGGCCCCCGTCGGACCAAAGTCTGAGCGTTGGCTGTGGGCAACTTGGCGCACAGCGTTTTGATCAAGGCCGCGGCGAGCGGGCCGTTCGTCTGTTGCTGCCAGGAAGAAATCGAGGGAAACGAAAAAGGCCTTTCAATTTCTCGAAAGGCCTTTGAATTCGAATGGTGGGCGTGACAAGGATCGAACTTGTGACCCCTACGATGTCAACGTAGTGCTCTCCCGCTGAGCTACACGCCCATCCGATGTGGCGCATAGACCACAAAAGCCGTTGTCGCGTCAATAGGGTTTTCGAAGGTTTTTTGACAGAAATTTAGAGGCGGTGATTTTCCCCATGGGGGCGGCGTCGATGAGACACCGGCAAGACGCCGGATTTGCTGGGATTCTGCTAAGGTATTGAAACGAAAAGACCGCCGGAGATCCCTGTGGATCGCGGCGGTCGGTTCTAAGTCGCATTCTTTACAGTCGCGGGACGTCGCGCCTGTGGAAAACTGCCTTGATCAGGCAGCAGCCAGCATCTTGTTGACCTCGTCGACGAGGTCACGCAGGTGGAAGGGCTTGGACAGCACCTTGGCATCCTTCGGCGCCTTGCTGTCGGGGTTGAGCGCAACGGCGGCAAAGCCGGTGATGAACATGACCTTGAGGTCCGGGTCGAGTTCCGTCGCGCGCCGCGCCAGTTCGATGCCGTCCATCTCAGGCATGACGATGTCGGTCAAAAGGAGCGAGAACGGTTCTTCGCGAAGCCGGTCGTAAGCGCTGGCGCCGTTGTCATAGGACATGACCTTGTAGCCGGCCTTTTCCAGCGCCTTCACCAGGAACCGGCGCATGTCGTTGTCGTCTTCGGCAAGAAGGATTTTCGCAGTCATGAATTGGGCCGTGCTTCTCTTTATTCAGTTCATTGCGCGTAGATTGCGGCGTTTTATCCAAACCGCAACGCGGTAAATATCTCGTGAACGCGGGACGTCAATTCCCCGGGATGCTGTGATTGGCCACTATGGACACAGAGCGGGCCAACTGGCAACATGATGACAATTGCAAGTACCGCATATGGTAAAAAAGGGTTCAGATGGGGGAAATTGCGGAGAGGGAACTGTTCGAGGTCCTTGAACCTCCAATCCAGCGCATTCCCTTTGTGTTCAATTCGCCGCACAGCGGCCGCTCCTATCCCCAGAGTTTTCTCGACCAGTCCAGGCTCGACGCGCTTTCGATTCGCCGGTCGGAAGACCACTATGTCGATGAGCTGTTCCAGAACGCGACGTTCCTCGGCGCGCCGATGCTGCTTGCGCATTTCCCGCGCGCCTTCCTCGACGTCAACCGCGAGCCATACGAACTCGATCCGCGCATGTTCGACGGGCCGCTACCGCCGCATGCCAACATCAGCTCGATGCGCGTCGCAGGCGGGCTCGGAACGATCCCGCGGCTGGTGGCCGAGAACATGGAAATCTATCGTGGACGGTTCCCGGTCGAGGACGCGCTGACGCGGATCGAGACGATCTACAAGCCCTATCACGCCACCTTGCGCAAGCTGATCGCGCGCACACACGTGCAGTTCGGCCTCTCGGTGCTGATCGACTGCCATTCGATGCCGGGCAACGTGCATTTGCCGGGCAGCGCCCAGCGGCCCGACTTCATCATCGGCGATCGTTACGGTACCAGTGCTGCCGGTGAGCTTTCGCGCGCTGCGGTCGATCTGCTGCAGCAGCTCGGCTACAGCGTCGTGCGCAACAAGCCCTATGCCGGCGGCTTCATCACCGAGCACTACGGCCGGCCGACGCGCGGGCTGCATGCGCTGCAGATCGAGATCAACCGGGCGCTCTATGTCGACGAGGCGACGCTGGTGCGCAAACCTGGCTTCGGTGCGCTGGTTGCCGATCTCACGACCTTCATCGGCTCGCTTGCCCGCCACGTCGAGGACTACGGCGCTTACCTGCCGCTGGCGGCCGAGTAGCCTTTCCCAAAAATCAGGAAGAACCGGCAAAGCGGGATGGCGTCCAGCAAGGTACTGGCGACGCTTGGTATTTTGCTGTCGGGGAGGTTCAAAAAAAACCGCGCCAACGGCGCGGTCAAGTCTAGGGAGGAAACACCCAAGGAGGGTATTTACAGTCACAGGTGACTGTAGGAAAACCATAATATTGCACTGCACAAATGTCAAGTTTGCCGGTGAAAACTTTTGCGTCGCGTCAAAAGTTTTTCAGCCGGAAATGGCGAATCAACCGATTGAATTCTCCAAAGTCGCGTTTGAAGTGCGAAGCGGTCGTGGTGCAGTGCGAAATGCTTCGGCCCTGACGCCGACGACGCCCGCAGGTGGGCGTGCTCGGTCGTTTGCCTTTCGACAAATTTCGTCTATGCAGGACGTACCTTCCTCCATGTTTTCCTGAGAGATCGCCATGTTGCCTGACCGCGCCTTCTTCGATCGTCTTGCAGATGCCGCCAAGGCGGAAACCCTGCCGCGCTTTCGGATCGGGACCAGCGTGGTCAACAAGCTGGAGAGCGGCTTCGATCCGGTAACGGAAGCGGACCAATCGGCGGAAGCGGCGATCCGCGCGCTGATCGAGGCGCATTTCCCGGACCATGGCATTCTTGGCGAAGAGCACGGCAATATCGGCCTCGACCGCGAGTATGTCTGGGTCATCGACCCGATCGACGGCACGCGCGCCTTCATTTCCGGCTTGCCGGTCTGGGGCACGCTGGTCGGCCTCTATCGCAATGGCGAGGCGGTCATGGGCCTGATGGACCAGCCTTTCACCGGCGAGCGCTATTTCGCCGACGGCACGAAATCGGTCTACCGCGGGCCGGGTGGCGAGCAGGTGCTTTCGACGCGCGCCTGCAGATCGCTTGACGACGCGGTGCTTTTCACCACCTCGCCGCATCTCTATTCCGGCGATCTCAAGACCCGCTATGAGACGGTGCAAAGCAAGGTGCGGCTGTTCCGCTACGGCTGCGATTGCTACGCATTCGCGCTTCTGGCCGCCGGCCATGTCGATCTGGTAATCGAATGCGGGCTGAAGCCCTATGATGTCGGCGGGCTCATCCCTCTGATCGAGCAGGCCGGCGGCATCGTCACCAACTGGCAGGGCGGTCCGGCGGAAATGGGCGGCGAAGTTATTGCTGCCGGCAATGCCGAACTGCACGCGCAGGCGCTGGAAATCCTGAAGGGCTGATCCGCCCTGCGCCTCGCGCGGCAGGTGCAGATATCCGTAAAATCAACGTGTTACAGTGACCTTTGCGCGTCTGATAGGACGTGCGGCGCTGTCGCGAGCGATCGCTTGCTTCAGGCGGCGCTGGTTTCGCGCGCGTCGCCTTCTTCGGGGATGACGAAGGCGAGGATCGCTGCCATCGCCTGGGCGCGGTAGCGGTCCGCCTCGTGCAGCAGCTCGTGTCGGGCGCCGTCGATCGGGATCATCTGGGCGGCGCGGAAATTGCGCGCCAGCCATTCGACGGCGATATGGGGTACCAGCCGATCGGCCGTCGGTGCCAGGATGATCGTCGGCAGGGTGATGCGGGTCAGATGCTCGCGGCGGATGACCCGGCGCATGGCGTGGAAAGCCTCGCTCAGCCAGCGCGCCGTCGGGGGCCCGAGCCTAAGTTCCGGATGCGCATCGGTTAGCGTGATGTTGCGGGCGTAGCGGCGGCGATCGGCCGTCAGCACGTTGTTTTCGAAGGGGCGGTTGCCCTTGTCGGGGTGTGCCGGCAGGGCGCCGAGGCCGACCAGCCGCATGAAGGTCGCAACCGTCGCGATGCTCTTTTCGCCGAGCGCCTGGCCGCCAAGGCCGACGAAGGGTGCGAGCACTACAAGCCGATCGATGCGGCTTGCCAGCATCGGGGCGAGGGAGAGGGCAACGAGAGCGCCCATGGAATGGGCGACGATCGAGAAGGGCAGGCGGGTATCGGGCAGCACGATCTGTTCGAGGAAGGTGCTGAGGTCGCGCTCATAGTCGGAAAAGTGGTCGACATAACCGCGTCCGGGGTGCGCCAGCAGCCGCTCGGAGCCGGCCTGGCCGCGCCAGTCGAAGGTGGCGACCCAGAGGCCGGCCGCAGTCAGATCGGCAATCGTCTCGAAGTACTTCTCGATCGATTCGTTGCGGCCCTGCAGCAGAACGACCGTGCCGCGCGCCACCGGCTGCTTCGTCTTGAAGATCGCATAGCGGATCTTGCGGCCGCCGATGCCATCGAAAAAGCCAGCGACATGATTGTCCGGGATCGGATTGTCCGGTGTCGCGTGGAGGATCGAGGTCATGGGGTCGTGGCCGGAGGTGAAAGCGTGTTGATCGGTAGCATCAAGGGATAGGCGGCAGGGTCTTCGCCGTCAAAGAAAAAAGCCGGAAACGGTGGGTGAAATCCGGACGATCACCGTTTCCGGCCGCTGAAGGGGAAGGGACATGTCACTTCAGCCTGGGCGTTGCGGCCCAGGATTTTGTTTTAGTCCCGTCGGGCTGAACGGAAGCCGAAGCCGGCGTTCATGTCGGGTTCACGGAAAAATCGTCGGCGGGGGCGTCTTGAAGTCGTCAAATCGCCTCCCCAAATCAGGGTCACGGGCGCCGAAGACGGGTCCGTTCACCGGTCCTGCCACTGCCAGAATGGGGTGGCCGACCAGACATCGCAAAAAGTTGCTCCAAGGAGGACACCATGCGTCACTTCGATTTCTCTCCCCTTTACCGCTCCACCGTCGGATTCGACCGCCTGTTCACCATGCTCGACAGCCTCGGCCAGCCGGGTGAAGCCCAGACCTATCCGCCCTACAACATCGAGCGCACCGGCGAAAACGCCTACCGCATTACCATGGCCGTTGCCGGTTTCGACGAGAGCGAGCTTTCGATCGAGGCGCGTGAACACACGCTGACGGTCAAGGGCGAAAAGGCCGAGGACAAGGGCGAAGAAAGCCAGTTTCTCCATCGCGGCATTGCCAAGCGCGCCTTCGAGCGCCGCTTCCAGCTCGCCGATCACGTGGAGATCAAGTCCGCTTCGCTGAAGAATGGCTTGCTGCACATCGATCTTACCCGCGAGATCCCGGAAGCCGCCAAGCCCCGCCGGATCGAGATCGCGTCGGTCGCATCGCAGCCGAAGCAGATCGAGGCTCAGACCCTCTGAACATCACGCCCGAACAGGGCATGAAACAGACCTCCCACAAAGAACGGCGTCCTCTACGGGCGCCGTTTTTTGTTGCCGGATCAATCAGGGCTGGGCCGGTACCGGCATGGCGGAAGCCGCCGCTTTCCTTGCTGCATAACGCTGGGCAATCACCGCGCAGGCCATCAGCTGGATCTGGTGGAACAGCATGACGGGCAGCACGATCGCGCCGATGTTCTGGCCGGCGAAGATGGCGCTTGCCATCGGGACGCCGCTCGCAAGGCTCTTCTTCGAGCCGCAGAAGGTGATGGCGATCTCGTCGGCCTTGTCGAAACCGAGCAGGCGGCTGCCGTACATGGTGACAGCAAGCACGAGTGCCAGCATGACGATTTCGATGACGACGAGCACGCCGAGATCGGTCAGAGAAAACGTCTGCCACAGGCCGGAGGTGACCGCCTGGCTGAAGGCGAGGTAGACGACCATCAGGATCGAGCCGCGATCGACCGGCGCCAACAGTCCCTTGCGGGCGCGGATCCAGTTGCCGATCACGGGCTGCAGCATCTGGCCGACGACGAAGGGGGCAAGCAACTGCAGCAGGATCTGCTTGACCGCATCGAGCGTGACGGTGCCATGGCCGCCGGCGGAAAACAGCAACCCGACGAGCAGCGGCGTCAGGAACATGCCGAAAATGTTGGAGGCCGACGCGGAGCAGATCGCGGCCGGCACATTGCCACCGGCCATGGAGGTGAATGCGATCGACGACTGCACCGTCGAGGGCAGCACGCAGAGGAAGAGGATGCCGGTATAGAGCGATTGCGGCAGGATCGAATCCGGCACGAAGCCGACCGCAAGGCCGATGAGCGGGAAGAGCACGAAGGTCGAGGCAAGGATGGTCAGGTGCAGGCGCCAATGCAGGATGCCGGCGATCACCACGTCGCGCGACAGGCGCGCCCCGTGCAGGAAGAAGACCATTCCGACAGCCACCTTCGTCGCCAATCCGAACCATTCGGTTGCCTCGCCATGGATCGGCAGGACGGATGCAAGCAGCACCGTCGCCAGAAGCAGGATCGTGAAGGTATCGGGAAGGTAGCGGCGCATATCAGCTCACTTGCTCGTTATCGAACGTCTTGCGGGGATCGCTCATTGTGAAGCAGGATGCAAGGAATAACAGTTATCACGAAATGAGATGAGCTATGTTGGATCTCGTGCAGTTGCGCAGTTTCGTCGCCCTCGAACAGATGGGCAGCTTCACGCTTGCAGCGGAAAAACTATCGCTCGGGCAATCGACGGTCAGCCAGCATATCCAGCGGCTCGAAGCCTCGCTCGGACGCACGCTCGTCGACCGCGATACGCACCGCGTTTCGCTGACGGCAGACGGGCAGGCGCTGCTTGCCCACGCGCGCTCGATGCTGGCGATCGACGGCGAGGTCCGGGCGCTGTTTGCCGAAAGCAGTTTGCGCGGTCGTCTCCGCCTCGGGGTCTCCGAGGACTTCGTCATGAGCCGGCTGCCGGCGGTGCTGGAAGACTTCGTCCGCGCCCATCCGTCGGTCGATCTGGAACTCACGGTGGCCTTGAGCGGCGTGCTCTACCAGATGCAGGACAATGGCGAGATCGATCTGGTGCTTGCCAAGCGCAGGCTCGGCGACCTCAGAGGCGAGCTCGTCTATCGCGAACCGCTGGTTTGGCTGGCGCGCGATCCCGAGAGGATCAAGCGCGACAAGGTGCTGCCGCTGATCGCCTTTCCGCCGCCGAGCATCACCCGCAGCGTCGCGCTCGAAGTGCTCGACCGCCACCGCCTGCCGTGGCGGATCGTATGCACCTGTGGCAGCCTCAGCGGCCTGACGGCGGCGGCCCGTGCCGGCATGGGCGTGCTCGTGCAGCCGCGCAGCATGGTGCCCTCGGGGCTGAAGGAAATCCCGGCCGGGCTCCTGCCGCCGCTCGAAGACGTGGAATTCGTGCTGGTGCCGAGCAAGGGCGTCGACCGAAAGCTGAGTGCGGCGCTCTCGGTCGAAATCCTCGCCAATCTGAGGACCCTGCAAGGGCAGTCTTGAAGGCAGGGCTGATACCGATACCGCTCAGCAGCCGGCGACGAAGCGGTCGACGTCCTCGGCCTTGGTCGCAAAGCTGGTGACGAGGCGATAGAGGCCCTCGTTCTCAGCAAGCTTGCCCTCGAGGTCGTGCGGCACTGGCCAGTCGTAGAAGACGGCGCCATCCTGCCTGAGCTTCGTCGCCACATCCTTGCTGATGATGGCGAAGACCTCGTTGGCATCGGCCTGCCAGGCAAGCCGGCTCGTCTTTGCGGCGGCAATGCCCTCGGCCAGGCGTGTGGCCATGGCGTTGGCGTGACGGGCGAGGTTCAGCCAGAGATCGCCGGCGAAATAGGCGTCGAACTGCGCCGAGACGAAACGCGACTTGGAGAAAAGCTGGGCGGAGCGCTTGCGCAGGAAGTGCATCTCGTGGGCCTTGGAGAGGTCGAACAGCACCAGCGCCTCGGCGCACCAGCAGCCGTTCTTGGTGCCGCCGAAGGAGACGAGGTCGACGCCGCGCTTCCAGGTCATTTCGGCGGGCGTTACGTCGAGGCTGACCAGCGCGTTGGCGAAGCGCGCACCATCCATGTGCAGCGGCAGCTTGTGTCCCTTGGCGACGGCCGCGATCGCTTCGATTTCGGCGAGCGAATAGACCGTGCCGCTTTCCGTCGCCTGCGTCAGCGATACCGCACTGGGCTGGCCGCCATGGACGTTATCGAGCGGGAAGCGCCGGATCTCGGCTTCAAGGCGGGAGGCCTCCATCTTGCCCCGCGGTCCGTCGACGGGTTTCAGTCGGGCGCCATGCGAAAAGAATTCGGGCGCGCCGCATTCGTCGGCGATGACATGGGCCTCGCGATGGCAGAAGGCGACGCCGCCGGCGCGGTTGGCTGTTGCCAGTGCCAGCGAATTGGCGGCTGTTCCGGTGCCGACGAAGAAGACGGCGACGTCCCTTTCGAAGATGTCCGCGAACTTCTTTTCCACCTTCCGGTCAAGCTCGCTGGTGCCATAGGCCGACGCGTAGCCGCCGGCATGGGCCATCAGGCTTTCGGCAATCGCGGGATGGGCGCCAGCCCAGTTATCAGACGAAAAAATCATCACTTCTCACCCTGTTTCACCGTCAATTCGACGGCTTTTTCCGACCTTAGCCGAGTTTATAGCCGGATCAATCACGGTCAGCGGGCGAAAGGCCAACAGGAGACCAGTTTGAAACCAAAATGAAGAAAACGACGATATGTCGTAATTAAATTATAAAAGCCGGAAATTTCCGGCAATGTTCGGCAAAATCTTCTCCATTATTTGCTGATATGCCTCTTGCAGAGGGGGGTGGTTTCTGGCATAGAGCACATGAAATAGGACAGGTTTGCTGTCCTATTTCGGTCTAGGGACCGGAACAATCGCCGTGAGTGCCTAAAAAAGTGGCATCCGGCGTGCGAAGCGGGAGGATTGGCCGGATTTCATCCGGTTGTTATCGCCTGCCGTCAGGATGGTCGCAGACATCAGTGCCTGATGATGCCGTGCTTATTTGCGACCTGATCAGGATCATGAGACGATGAGTGCCCCGGCTTTTCGGCGTGTCTTTGCACGCAACGAAGAGTCATGCGCGGGCGGTGCCATGCCCGGCGGTGCCGGGTTCAACAGGAGGGAAAACGATGACGGATCATTCGCCATCACAGCAATCTGGGCTCAACCTCGCACACAGCGTTGCGACGGCTGAAAAAACGCCCGCATTCCCGACTGGCCTGCCGCGAAAACAGGGGCTCTACGATCCGCGCAACGAACATGACGCCTGCGGTGTCGGCTTCGTCGCCCATATGAAGGGTCAGAAGTCGCACCAGATCGTGCGCGATGGTCTCTTCATGCTCGAAAACCTGACGCACCGTGGTGCCGTCGGCGCCGACCCGCTGATGGGAGATGGCGCGGGCATCCTCGTGCAGATTCCCGACCGTTTCTTCCGCGAGGAGATGGCCAAGCAGGGCATCACCCTGCCGAAGGCGGGCGAATATGCCGTCGGCCACATCTTCATGCCGCAGGACGATGCGCTCGTCGAACACTTCAAGCAGGTGATCAAGGACGTCGTCACCGAAGAGGGCCAGGTGCTCATCGGCTACCGCGACGTGCCCGTCGACAACGCGTCGCTGTCGAAGGCGCCGGAAATCGCCGCGACCGAGCCGCGCCATGTCCAGATCTTCATCGGTGCCGGCCGTGACGCCGCCACGAACCCGGAGTTCGAGCGCCGTCTCTTCACGCTGCGCAAGGTGATCTCCAACCGTATCTATGACGAATACAAGGGCGAGGAGAGCAACTTCTACCCCGTGTCGCTGTCGTCCTCGACGATCGTCTACAAGGGCATGTTCCTCGCTTACCAGGTCGGCGCCTATTACAAGGATCTGTCCGACCCGCGCTTCGAAAGTGCGGTGGCGCTCGTTCACCAGCGCTTCTCGACCAACACGTTTCCGTCGTGGAAGCTCGCCCATCCCTACCGCATGGTCGCCCATAACGGCGAAATCAACACGCTGCGCGGCAACGTCAACTGGATGGCGGCGCGCCAGGCGTCGGTTTCCTCGCCGCTCTTCGGCGACGACATCTCCAAGCTCTGGCCGATCTCCTACGAAGGCCAGTCGGACACCGCCTGCTTCGACAACGCACTCGAGTTCCTGGTGCAGGGCGGCTATTCGCTGTCGCACGCCGTCATGATGCTGATCCCCGAGGCGTGGGCCGGCAACCAGTTGATGTCGCCTGAGCGAAAGGCGTTTTACGAATACCACGCAGCGCTGATGGAGCCGTGGGACGGTCCGGCAGCTGTCGCCTTTACCGACGGTCGCCAGGTCGGCGCGACGCTCGACCGCAACGGTTTGCGTCCGGCCCGCTACATCGTCACCTCGGACGATCGCGTCATTCTCGCGTCGGAAGCCGGCGTGCTGCCGGTCGACGAAGACAAGATCGTCAAGAAGTGGCGCCTGCAGCCGGGCAAGATGCTCCTGATCGATATGGAACAAGGCCGCATCATCTCCGACGAGGAGGTGAAGTCCTCGCTCGCGCAAAAGCACCCCTACAGCAAGTGGCTCGAAGACACGCAGCTCATCCTTGAAGAGTTGAAGCCGGTGGAGCCGCGTGCGCTCCGTCGCGACGTTTCCCTGATCGATCGTCAGCAGGCCTTTGGCTACACGCTCGAAGACACCAAGATCCTGATGTCGCCGATGGCGACGACCGGCCAGGAAGCGATCGGCTCGATGGGCACCGACACGCCGATCTCGGCGATGTCGGACAAGCGCAAGCTGCTTTACACCTATTTCAAGCAGAACTTTGCGCAAGTCACCAACCCGCCGATCGACCCGATCCGCGAAGAGCTGGTGATGAGCCTCGTCTCCTTCATCGGTCCGCGTCCGAACATCCTCGACCACGAGGGCATGGCGCATGCCAAGCGGCTCGAGGTGCGCCAGCCGATCCTGACCAACGGCGATCTCGAAAAGATCCGCTCGATCGGTCACACCGAGGATCGTTTCGACACCAAGACGCTCGACTTTACCTATGACATTTCGCGCGGCGCCGAAGGCATGCCCGAAATGCTCGATCGGCTCTGCGAGCGTGCCGAAGCGGCGGTAAAGGGTGGCTACAACATCATCGTGCTCTCCGACCGTCAGGTTGGTCCGGACCGCGTGGCGATCCCGGCGCTGCTCGCGACCGCCGCCGTGCACCACCACCTGATCCGCAAGGGTCTGCGCACGTCGGTCGGCATCGTGCTTGAATCCGGCGAACCGCGCGAAGTGCATCAGTTCTGCCTGCTCGCCGGCTACGGCGCCGAGGCGATCAACCCCTATCTCGCCTTCGATACGCTCACCGACATGCACAAGCGTGGCGAGTTCCCCAAGGAAGTCGACGGCAGCGAAGTGGTCTACCGCTACATCAAGGCCGTCGGTAAGGGCATCCTCAAGGTCATGTCCAAGATGGGCATCTCGACCTACCAGTCCTATTGTGGCGCGCAGATCTTCGACGCCGTCGGCCTGTCGTCGAAGCTTGTCGACCAGTTCTTCTTCGGCACGGCGACGACGATCGAAGGCATCGGCCTCGAAGAGATCGCCGCCGAAACCGTCGCCCGCCACAAGGCGGCCTTCGGCGCCGACCCGGTTCTCGCCAACTCGCTCGATATCGGTGGCGAATATGCCTTCCGCATGCGCGGCGAAAGCCATGCCTGGACGCCGGACGCAATCGCCTCGCTGCAGCACGCAGTTCGTGGCAACGCAGAGGACCGCTACCGCGAGTTCGCTGAGATGGTGAACAACTCGGCGCTGCGCATGAACACCATCCGTGGCCTGTTCACGATCAAGAGCGCCGACGCCCTTGGCCGCAAGCCGATCTCGGTCGACGAGGTCGAACCGGCCGTCGATATCGTCAAGCGCTTCTCGACCGGGGCCATGTCCTTCGGCTCGATCAGCCGCGAGGCGCATACGACGCTGGCGATTGCCATGAACCGGATCGGCGGTAAGTCGAACACCGGCGAAGGGGGCGAGGAAAGCGATCGCTACCTGCCGCTGCCCGATGGTTCGATGAACCCGGAACGTTCGGCGATCAAGCAGATCGCGTCCGGCCGCTTCGGCGTGACCACCGAGTACCTGGTCAATGCCGACATGCTGCAGATCAAGGTGGCGCAAGGGGCCAAGCCCGGCGAAGGCGGGCAGCTGCCCGGCCACAAGGTCGATGCAACGGTTGCCAAGACCAGGCATTCGACCCCGGGCGTCGGCCTGATTTCGCCGCCGCCGCACCATGACATCTACTCGATCGAAGACTTGGCGCAGCTGATCTACGATCTGAAGAACGTCAATCCGGAAGCCGACGTTTCGGTCAAACTCGTCTCGGAAGTTGGCGTCGGCACGGTTGCCGCCGGCGTTGCCAAGGCGCGTGCCGACCATATCACTGTCGCCGGCTTCGACGGCGGTACCGGCGCTTCGCCACTCACCTCGCTGAAGCACGCCGGCAGCCCTTGGGAAATCGGTCTGGCCGAGACCCAGCAGACGCTGGTGCTGAACGGCCTGCGTTCGCGCGTCGCCCTTCAGGTCGATGGTGGTCTGAAGACCGGTCGCGACGTCATCATCGGCGCGCTGCTCGGTGCCGACGAATTCGGCTTCGCCACCGCACCGCTGATCGCCGCCGGCTGCATCATGATGCGCAAGTGCCACCTCAACACCTGTCCCGTCGGCGTTGCGACCCAGGATCCGGTGCTGCGCAAGCGCTTCAAGGGCACGGCCGAGCACGTCATCAACTACTTCTTCTTCGTGGCCGAAGAAGTGCGCGAGATCCTGGCGTCGCTCGGCGTCAGGAAGCTCAACGACATCGTCGGCGCTTCGGAACTGCTCGAAAAGGACAGTGCGCTTGCGCACTGGAAGGCCAACGGCCTCGACTTCTCGAAGATCTTCCACAAGGTGGAAGCCAAGAAGGAAGAGACCTACTGGACCACGCGCCAGCAGCACCCGATCGACGATGTTCTCGATCGCAAGCTGATCAAGGAAGCGGCGGTCGCGCTCGAAACCAAGGCTCCGGTCAAGATCGAAGCCGAGATCAAGAACGTCGACCGTTCGGCCGGCGCGATGCTTGCCGGTGCTCTTGCCAAGCGCTGGGGCCACAAGGGCCTGAAGGACGACACCATCCACGTGACCCTCAAGGGCACGGCTGGCCAGTCCTTCGGCGCGTTCCTCGCACGCGGCATCACCTTCGATCTCGTGGGCGACGGTAACGACTATGTCGGCAAGGGTCTTTCGGGCGGTCGCATCATTGTCCGGCCGCCGGAAAATGCGACGATCGTTCCGCAAGAATCGATCATCGTCGGCAACACCGTGCTTTACGGCGCGATCTCGGGCGAGTGCTACTTCAACGGCGTTGCCGGCGAACGTTTCGCCGTGCGCAACTCCGGCGCGGTCGCGGTCGTCGAGGGCGTGGGTGACCACGGCTGCGAATACATGACCGGCGGCGTCGTCGTCGTGCTCGGCGGAACGGGGCGCAACTTTGCGGCCGGCATGTCGGGCGGTGTCGCCTATGTGCTCGACGAGGAAGGCGATTTCGCCCGTCGCTGCAACATGGCGATGGTCGAGCTGCAACCGGTTCCGGAAGAGGACGACATGCTGGAGAAGCTGCACCACCACGGCGGCGACATCATGCACAAGGGCATGGTCGACGTGTCGGGCGACATGACGCGCCACGACGAGGAGCGGCTTTATCAGCTCATCTCCAACCACCTTCACCACACGGGTTCGCCCCGGGCGAAGGAGATCCTCGATCACTGGACGGATTATCGGCCGAAGTTCCGCAAGGTCATGCCGGTCGAGTACCGCCGTGCGCTCGAGGATATGGAACGCATGAAAATGGCAGAGGCGGCCGAATAGGAGGCCCCGGTGACCAAGGCTCCCGGTTCATCACAGATCGGTTCGGGGGCCCCTCACGCGCGCTCGCAAAAAGCGCCTGTTCAGACGCACAGCTTTCAGGATGAAACGATGGGTAAGGTAACTGGATTTCTCGAGATCGACCGGCAAGTGGCAAAGTACCAGCCGGCGTCCGACCGCATCCGCCATTTTCGCGAATTCACCATTCCGATGTCAGAACCGGAAGTGCAGAAGCAGGCTGCTCGCTGCATGGACTGTGGCATCCCCTATTGCCACGGCCCGACCGGCTGCCCGGTGCACAACCAGATCCCGGACTGGAACGATCTCGTCTACAACGGCAACTGGGACGAGGCGATCCGCAACCTGCATTCGACCAACAACTTCCCGGAATTCACCGGCCGCGTCTGCCCGGCGCCGTGCGAGGAAGCCTGCACGTTGAACCTCGAAGACACCCCGGTCGCGATCAAGACCGTCGAACAGGCGATCGCCGACAAGGCCTATGAAATGGGCTATATCGTGCCGCAGCCGGCCGTCACCAAGACCGGCAAGAAGGTCGCGATCATCGGCTCGGGACCTGCCGGTATGGCCGCGGCCCAGCAGCTTGCCCGCGCCGGCCACGAGGTGCACGTCTACGAGCGCGAAACCAAGCCCGGCGGCCTGCTGCGCTACGGCATCCCGGACTTCAAGATGGAGAAGAACTTCATCGATCGCCGCGTCGACCAGATGCGCGGCGAAGGCGTCACTTTCCACTGCGGCATCAATGTCGGCGTCGACGTTCCGATGCAGCGCCTGCTCGACGAGCATGACGCCGTGCTCTACTGCGGCGGCTCCGAGACCCCGCGCGACGCGGGAATCCCCGGCGTCCAGTTCGCCGGCGTGCATGACGCGATGCCCTATCTCGTCCAGCAGAACCGCCGCGTCGGCCGCGAGAACATCGACAGCGTCGGCTGGCCGTCGCAGCCGATCCTTGCCGGCGGCAAGCATATCGTCGTCGTCGGCGGTGGTGATACCGCGTCCGACTGTGTCGGCACCGCTTTCCGCCAGGGCGCCGTCAAGGTGACCCAGCTCGACATCCGTCCGCAGCCGCCGGAAAAGGAAGACAAGCTTGCCGTCTGGCCGTTTTGGGCGACGAAGATGCGCACCTCTTCGAGCCAGGCCGAAGGCGCCATCCGCGAGTTCCAGGTGGCGACCCTTGAGTTCATCGGCGACGAGGACGGCAACCTGACCGGCGTGAAGTGCTGCCAGGTGGATGATCGCCGCAAGCCGGTCGCCGGCACGGAGTTCATCATCAAGGCGGATCTTGCCTTCATCGCCATCGGTTTCAGTGGTCCCTTCACCAACAGCGTGATCAAGGACCTCGGCGACAAGCTGACGCTCAACACCGACCGCCGCGGCTCGACCAACGTCGTCGCCAACGAGCGCGACTACAAGACCTCGGTCGACAAGCTCTGGACGGCCGGCGACGTGCGCCGCGGCCAGTCGCTCGTCGTCTGGGCGATCCGCGAAGGCCGCCAGGCGGCGCGTGCGATCGACGAGGCGCTGATGGGTTCGACCACGCTGCCGCGCTAAGGCATTACTCCCAAGCATGAAAAAAGCCCCGCAGCGATGCGGGGCTTTTTTCATGGTGTGCCAGAAGGCTGAATGGGGATCGTCGGCCTAGTTGCGGATCACCGGGTTGCTGATGACCGTGTTTGGCTTCGAGAGGCGGAAGTCATCGACGCGGCCGGCCGGAGCGGCGGCGACGTCACCCTTGCCAACCAGCAGGTCGCGTGGGCTCTTGCCGTTGCCCTTGTCCGGTGCGGCGCTGCCGAGCAGGGACGCGGCGCCATCCAGCGCCGGATCGGTCAGCCCGATCGGCTGGGTCTTGACGATATCCTCGTTGCCGAGCGGTGCGGTCACCACCAGGTCCTTGAGCTCGTCGGCGCCCGGCACGTTCTTGTCGGTGGCGGCGGCATCGCCGAGCAGCCGACGGATGTCCTTCTCGACGTAGAAGGCAAGCTTGCGCTTGCCGGCCTTGGTGAGGTTGACGCCGTCGGCGCCGCGCAGGCGCACCTGCTGGCCGTTGATATCGGAGCCGGTCAGAACGAACTTGCCGCCCTCATCGACGAAGCCGTCCCAGATGTCGACGAACTGTCCGCCGACCTTCTCGATCTCCTCGCGATAGATGCCGTTGAAGGTGACCATGTCGGCGGTCATCGCGGCCGACTGGAACGGCGGCATGCCGACCCAGAGAACCGGCAGCTTTTCCTTGCGCGCAAGGGCTGCCAGCGCGTTGACACGCTTGCGATATTCTTCCGTCCAAAGGTCGGAGCGGAACTTCTCCTTGGTGCTGCCGATCTGCATCTGCTGGCGATCGTTGGCGCCGAGGCTGATGATGATGACCGACGGCTTCACGTCGCCGACATAGCCCGGCAGCGTGCCCGGCCAATTGAAATAGTCTTCGCGCACGAGACCGGACGAACCGTTCGCCCGCGTCTCGATGGTGATGCCGGGCGTCATCTCGAAGGCCGTCTTCAGGCCGTCGCCAAGGCTTCCGGCCATGAAGTCGCCGACGACGAGCACCTTCTTGGCATCCGGCGCCTTCTCCACCACTATCGGCGCCGGGGCAGGGGTGTCGGCAACCTTTGGCTTCTGCTTCTGCTGCCCCTGGCCCTTCTGCCGCTGTTGCGGCTGGCGCTGGCGCTTCGGGCGCGGCTGTTCGGGATAATAGTCGCGATCCTGGTAGGTCGGCCGTTCGCGGGTCAAGCCGCCGAAGAGCATCTGAAACAAGGTGCGGCGTTGAACGCGCTCCTGCGCCTCGGCAAAGCTCGCAAAAAGGCTGACGGTGAGCATCGCCACAACGGCAATGCAGATCGTCGCAATCCCGAACGGCGTACGGCTATCGTGCCTGCGGCGCCTGCTGATCATCTGCTTTCTGCCCCGTTCATCGCGTATTCGGGCGGCCTTGCCGCACCAAAGTTTCAGCGCGCCGCACGGGGGTGCAGCGCGCTTGCCCTATTGTATCTCACGGATACTCAGATCGTGAAACCGTTTCGAACCTGCTAGTTGCGGAGCGCCCGCAGCAGCATCTGCGTCGGCTCACCATCCGGCGCCAGTCCGTTCTTCGACTGGAATGCCTGGATCGCGGCCTTGGAGCCGGAGCCGAAGTTGCCGTCGACTTCGCCACTGTAGTAGCCAAGCTCCTTCAGCCGGTTCTGCAGCTCGAACTTCTCGCTGATGTCAAGCGAACCGTCCGGACGCGGCCAGCGCTGCTGCATGCCCTGGTAGCCGGCGATCTGGTCTGCGAGCAGGCCGACGCCGAGCGCGTAGCTGTCCGACGCGTTGTAGCGCTTGATGACGAAGAAGTTCTTGGTCATCAGGAAGCCGGGGCCGTTGCCACCGCTCGGCAGCTTGAGCTCGGCGCGCGTGCTGCCGTTGCGGAAGCCCTTGCCGTTCGGCCGGGCAAAACCGAGCGACGCCCATTCCTTGAGCGTCTTCGTCTGGCCCGAATACTTCGCGGCGTTGGCCGGCGGGGCGACTTCGTAGCCCCAGGTCTCGCCCGGCTGCCAGCCATTTTTCTTCAGAAGGTTGGCGGCGGTCGCCAGCGCGTCTGGCACCGAGTTCCAGATGTCGCGGTGACCGTTTCCGTCTGCGTCGACCGCATAGAGCAGGTAGCTCGTGGGGATGAACTGGGTGTGGCCCATGGCGCCCGCCCAGGAGCCCGTCAGCTCACGTGGGGTGATATCGCCCTTCTGCAGGATTTTCAGCGCGGCGATTAGCTGCTTCTTGGCATAGTTCGACCGCTTCGGATCCGCGTAGGCAAGGGTTGCGAGCGCGCGCGGGACGTAGTGCAGGCGGTCATCCTTCTCCAGCACGGCGCCGTAGTTGGACTCCATCGACCAGATGGCCAGCAGGATGGTCTTGTCGACGCCGAAGTGTTTCTCCAGCGCGTTCAGCGTGCGGGCGTGCTTGGTCGCCATCTCCTGGCCGACGCGCTTGGTGTAGGGGTTCACGCGGGAATCGATATATTCCCAGATCTTGTGCTTGAACTCCGGCTGGTAGTTGGCCTTGTCGATCACCGTCTGGTCGGGCGACTTCACGCCGGCAAAGGCCTGGCGATAGGTTGCCTTGGTGATGCCGGCCTGGGCGGCGGTCGCGTAAAACTCGTTGATCCAGTTCTGGAACCCGGTATCGGCGCGCGCGGGGGAGGTGCCGAGCGTGGCGGCGGATAGGACGAGGGCGGCTGCGATATGACGGAAAAACGTCCTGCGGTTTCTGATCATCAGCTGTCGGTTCCGTTTCTCTGCGGAGCTTCGGCCGTCATGGCCCGAATCACTCCGCAAGGTGGCAGTCTGGGGCCAGCCTGGACGGTGGGGGCAGTCGTCGGCGGCTCCTGTTTCGGATCCGGCCGCGCTTGTTGCATTGCCGGATTGCAACGAATCTACAGAAACGTGGTCAACAAACCCTTTACCATGAAAATGTGGTGGCGTCTTCGGCCACAGAAAATGTCAAGCCTTGGTCGTGGAGTTCGCATATGCATTTGTTTCGTCGGTTCATGCTGTGTTCAGCTGACGGCATAGAGATTGCGGCTCCATTACGGAGCGCTGTATGGTTAGGGACGGATTGACGTCCAGGACCATTCGGCAAGAGTTATGAGTGAAATCCTTTCAAGGAGGTATCGATGACCGACAAGCGTAAAGTCCGCAAAGCCGTGTTCCCGGTCGCAGGACTGGGCACCCGTTTCCTGCCGGCGACCAAGGCCGTGCCGAAGGAAATGCTGACGGTGGTGGACAAGCCGGTCATTCAATATGTGGTCGACGAAGCGCTGGAAGCCGGTATCGAGCATCTGATCTTCGTGACCGGCCGCAGCAAGGCTGTCATCGAGGACTATTTCGACATTCAGGTCGAGCTCGACCAGACGCTGCGCGAGCGCAACAAGAAGGCCGAGATCGCGCTGCTCGACGGCATCCTGCCGAAGGCCGGCACCACCAGCTTCACCCGCCAGCAGGCGCCGCTCGGCCTTGGCCACGCGGTCTGGTGCGCCCGTGAACTCGTCGGCAACGAGCCCTTCGCGCTGCTCCTGCCCGACATGATCATGAAGGGTGAGAAGGGCTGCCTGAAGGGCATGGTGGAGCTCTATGAGCAGAGCGGCGGCAACGTCATCGCGGTTGAGGAATGCGCGCCGGACCAGGCGCACAAATACGGCATCGTCGGCGTCGGCGACAAGGTCGGCGAAGGTTTCAAGATCACCAAGATGGTCGAGAAGCCAGCACCGGGCACTGCCCCCTCCAACTTCTTCATCAACGGCCGCTACATCCTGCAGCCGGAGATCTTCCCGATTCTCGAAAAGCAGGAGCGCGGCGCCGGCAACGAGATCCAGCTGACCGACGGCATGCTCAAGCTTTCCGACAACCAGCAGTTCGCCGCTTACCACTTCCGTGGCGATACCTATGACTGTGGCGCCAAGGACGGCTTCATTCTGGCCAACGTCGCCTTCGCGCTCGAGCGTGGCGATATCCGTCCGACCGTCGAAGGCCCGCTGAAGAGCCTGCTCGGCAGCCTGAAGTAATCGGCCTTCTCTTCTCGAAGGCAAGAAAGGCCGCGTCCATCGGGCGCGGCCTTTTTTAATCTGGATGATGGGATTGCCTCAGCGGCGCAGCGTCAACCCGACGCCGACGCGGGTGATGTCGGTGGTGTCGCCCTGATCGCGGGTGGTGCGCTCGTAGCTGACGTCGCCCGTCAGCGCCAGGTAGCGGTTGATGTCGTAGGTGAGGCCGGCGCCGGTGCGCCAGGTGGTCTCGTCCGACGAGCGGGCGTTCGAGGGGTAGTTGCGCAGCGTCAGGCTGTTCGTCAGCCGCGCGACCAGATCCGAGCGCATCTGGTGGGTGATGATGTTGGTGAGGTTGTAATCGATCGAACCAGCGTCGCCGGGCGTCGTCGACGGGTTGAGGTCGGTCGACACGGCGAAGAGCACGTCGGTGCCGCGTTGCGGCGACCAGTTGAGGCGGCCATCGACCGACAGGCCGCGGAGTTCGCCAAGCCGGTCATCCTCGAAATTGTAGGTTTCGTAGCCGAGGCCGAGCTCGCCATAGAGCTTCTCGCCGAGGTCGAGCTCGATACCGCCGCGTGCGGCATAGGTCTGATAGGAGCGTTCGAAGCCGAGCGGATCTTCGCGCAGATCGTAGAGCGACTTGCCGACGGAGGCTTCGAGGAACGGGATCAATGCCGGCGACAGTTCGTAGCCGACGCGGGCCGTGAGCACACCGGTGTTGCGGTTTCGATACTTGACCGAAAGGTTCGTGCCGTTTTCGAGTTCGACATCACCATAGGTGCGCCGGTCGAAATCGATGCCGACCGAGCCGCGGATCAGACCGAAATCACGCTCAACGGCCGCGCCGAGGCGGTAGGTGTTGACCGCGGACTGGTTTTTGGCGTTGGAGATCGCGTTCGGGTCGTCGGCGTCCTCGCGCTCGAAACTGTAGCCGGCGCGCAGACGGGCGATCGTTTCGTCCCAGAGATCGAGCCGCAGTTCCGCATCGACATTGGCGCGGGGCTCTTCCTCGCCCTCGCCGGAGATGTTGTTCTGCAACACGCCTTCGCCGGTGACGGTCAGCTGATGCCGCGACCAGTCCGAGGTCAAGGTGCCGCGGATTCCGGTTTCGAGATAGCCGCGGCTGGTCTTGGTGTCGCCGTCCTTGCGCCATTCGTGGTTGATGGTCTCGCTGACGCTGGGGCGCAGCGTGAAGGTGCCGATTCGGATGCCCGGGGCGCGATCGTATTCGGGGTTATCGGTCCGCAACCGCAGACCGTCGATCGTTGGCTCGCGCTGGTTCAGGCGAAGGTAATCCTCGTTAGAGGCCGGGGTCAGGTCGTCAGCGCTGACGGCGCCGGTGGTCTGCGGATCGGTGATTGCGGGCGTCGCGGCCGGAACGGCTGAAGGCGCTGTGCCCGCGCCATAGGTGGTCGTCGTCGGAGCGGTGGCGGGAGCGGTCGTGGCGGTCTGGGCGTTCAAGGATGCGGGGGCAAGCATCGCCGTGCCGGCCAGCAGCAACGCCAGCGACGTCGAACGCCGCGCGCCTCCTTTGATCGAGCGAGATGAGCCTGGCACCATATGCCGTTTGTCCACGAGCCTGATTGCAATCCTTTCGCAACCGTAAAGCGACGTGGTTAATCAATCGTTTCCAAACGGAAAAAACGTCGTGGCATCAGCCGCTTGCGGTTACGCTTTCGACGGTCAGGTTGCGGCCGTGGGTGGAAACGACGCGCACCCTTGTACCGGCCGGCAGGTCCGGTCCCTCAACGACCCAGAACGTGTCGTCGAGCCGGATGCGCCCTCGGCCTTCGGCGATCGGTTTTTCCAGGACCGCGGTGCGACCGACGAGGCTTTCGGCGCGCTGGTTCAAAAGCGGCTCGTCGGTGGTCTCGGATGTGGAGAGAACGAAGCGGCGGCCAAGGAGAACGGCCGCCACCGAGAGCAGCGCGAACAGCACGAGCTGGACCTGCCACGTCCAGAAGCCGACCTCCCAAAGCATGAGGGAGAGGATGCCGACTGCCAAGGCGGCGACACCGATCCAGATCAGGAACACGCCGGGGGCGACGAGCTCGGCGGCGAGAAGCACGAAGCCCAGAACCCACCAGCTCCAGGGCCCGAGTTCTTGAATGGCGCGTTCGATCATCGTCTACTTCCCTTGCGCGGGATCGGTCGGGAAAGCTGGTGTGGTGCGCGGCGTCGACTGGCGCGGGCGGGTCGCTGGCGCCGTCTGGCTGTCGCCAAAGACTTCCTTGGCGATGGCGCCGATGCCACCGAGCGAACCGATCAGCGCGGAAGCTTCCATCGGCATCAACACGATCTTCTGGTTGTTGGCGGTGCCGATCGAGGCGAGTGCTTCGGTGTACTTCTGGGCAACGAAGTAGTTGATCGCCTGCACGTCGCCGGCCGCAATGGCCTCGGAGACCATCTTGGTTGCCTTCGCCTCTGCCTCGGCCAGGCGCTCGCGCGCTTCGGCGTCACGAAACGCCGCTTCGCGCTGGCCCTCGGCCTGCAGGATCGCCGACTGCTTGGCGCCTTCGGCGCGCAGGATCTGGGCGTTTCTGGCGCCTTCGGCTTCGAGCACCTGCGCGCGTTTCTCGCGCTCGGCCTTCATCTGGCGCGCCATGGCATCGACGAGATCCTTCGGCGGGGCGATATCCTTGATCTCGATGCGGGTGATCTTGATGCCCCAGGGGCTGGCAGCTTCGTCGACGACGTGCAGCAGCCTGTCGTTGATCGTATCACGGTTGGAGAGCAGTTCGTCGAGGTCCATCGAACCCATGACCGAGCGGATGTTGGTCATCGTCAGGTTGAGGATGGCGTTTTCCAGATGCGCGACCTGGTAGGCGGCCTGCGCCGCATTCAGGATCTGATAGAAGGCGACGGCATCGGCCGAAACGCTGGCATTGTCCTTGGTGATGACTTCCTGGGTCGGAACGTCGAGCACCTGTTCCATCACGTTCATCTTGGCGCCGATGCGGTCGATGAACGGCACGATCAGATTGAGGCCCGGCTCCAGCGTTTTGGTGTAGCGACCGAAGCGCTCGATCGTATAGCGGTAGCCCTGCGGCACCGTCTTGATCCCCATGAAGAGGACCAGGATGATGAGCACCACGAAGCCAATGACGACGATATCCATTCCGCCCAAGACTTACCCCCTTAAATTGCAATCTCGACCTGTGGCTGCAGTCTAGCGTATTCCGTTTCCCTTCGGAATCGGTTTTCCGCGGATTGCGCGTAAATTCAAAATGTTAGATTGCCGCACTCGCCGGTGGGGAAGAGCGCGGCTCCTTCATCCTGAGCTGGCGGCCAGCGCGCCGTTCAAGTGGGGTGATGGGACGCTTAAAGCCAGCCGGCAAGCTCCCGGCGCACGACGTGTTCGAGCACGGCCATGCCTTCGGCGCTGTCGTTCAGACAGGGGATGTGGGTGAACTTCTCGCCGCCATTGTGATGGAAGCTTTCGGCCGCCTGCTCGGCGATCTCTTCCAACGTTTCCAGACAGTCGGAGACGAAGCCCGGGTTGAGGACGGCAATGCGCTTGACACCGTCCTGCGCAAGTTTTTCGACCGTCTTGTCGGTATAGGGCTGCAGCCATTCCTCAGGCCCGAAGCGCGACTGGAAGGTGACCTGCAGCTTCTCCTTCGACCAGCCGAGCTTTTCGCGCAAAAGCCG
>NZ_FNGR01000047.1:0-37533 GCF_900103045.1 Ensifer sp. YR511 | reverse complement strand
GAGCGCGACCAGGCCGGAAACGCCGCCTTGGCGGCAGCGATCGCTGCGCGCGCATCCTCGGCTGACGCGCGGGCGTATTCGCCGACCACGTCGTTGGTATCGGACGGGTTGATGTTGCGGAACGCTTCGCTACCGGCGATCCATTCCCCATCGATCAGGTTTTTCTGCACCATATCTATCCTCCGCGGCGCTCACACTTTGATCATGTCTCTGCTTATCGGATGCGATGGATCCGGCAGAAAGAACAATCTTTCGACCCCGCCATTGCCAAAACGGCAAACCTAAATTCCGACCCGAGCGTTGCCGTATCGGCAATGCCAACCGCTAAAAATTGTGCTTTATGAGATGCCAAATTCCATCATCATCGCTCCCATAACAAGCAAGGGGAACGATATGTCTCGTTTTATGATGAACCGCCGAGGTTTCCTTTCGAATGCGGCCGCAATGGGCGCGATTGCCGCAACTCATAGCCTCATCAATGTTTCACCAGGCCTTGCGGCCGATTCCGCGACGATACGCATGCAGCTCGGTTGGCTGCCATCGAACGGGCTTCTCGGAGAGCTCGTGGCCCGCAAGAAGGGTTACTACGCCGAGAAGAGCATAGAGCTCGAAATCGTGCCCGGCGGACCGAATGTCGATGGTGTTGCGGGCGTTGCCGTTGGCCAGTCGACCATCGGTCAGATTTCCTCCAGCCCGTCAGTCATGCTGGCTCGTTCGGCCGGCGCACCGATCAAGGCATTCGCCGCCGGCTACCAAAAACATCCTTTCGCCTATTTCTCTCGCAAGGCAAATCCGATCGCCAAGCCTCAGGACATGATTGGCAAGACGATCGCCGCGATCCCGACCTCGGTCATTCTTCTGCGCGCGCTTCTCGCCAAGAACGGCATATCGGAAGACCAGGTCAAGATCGTCAACATGGGCTCGGACATGAACCAGCTCGTGACCGGCCAGGCCGATGCGGTCTGTGGCTGGCTGACGAACGTCAACGCCCTGAAGGTGCTTGGGGATGACCGGGTCGATCTGACGCTCTGGGATGGCGGTATCCGGCTTTATGCCAACGTCTACTATACCACCGACGACCAGCTGCAAAATCACGCGGACCAGCTCGCAGCCTTCGTATCCGGTTCGGCGCGCGGGTGGGGTTATGCCCGCGACCATCAGGAAGAGGCCGTCGACATCCTGCTTGAATCCTACCCCAACCTCGACAAGGCGAGCGAGCTGGAGGCCATCGGACCGCTGATGAAGTTCGTGTTCAACGAAACCACCGCGAGCGAGGGTTGGGGAGGCATGGACCAGGCAAACTGGTCGGAGCAGATCAAGACCTACGCAGACCTCGGCCAGTTCACCGGCCCGATCCCCAATGTCGATGACGTCTACACAATGGCAATCCTGGATGCGACGGCCGATGTCCGCAAGAGTGTAGGATAAGGCGATGTTGGAAACGCTTATCAGACCTGGCCAGGCTTCGCTCGGCAACGCCGCGGTGTCGGTGAAGAACCTTCACATTCGCTTTGGCGCGGATGATTCAGGCTTCACCGCACTCTCCGATGTCTCGGTCGAGATACCGGCCGGCTCGCTCGTGACCATGCTCGGCCCATCCGGTTGCGGCAAGTCGACTTTGCTGCGTACGGTGGCGGATCTCGTGCACATCACCGACGGTTCGGTGTCCGTCCATGGCCAGACACCGCGCAAGGCGCGCGAGGGACGCGATTTCGCCTTCGTCTTCCAGGAAGCGACGCTGCTGCCGTGGCGCAATGTGATCGACAATGTGCGTCTCCCGCTGCTGGTGGGGAAACGCGAACCGGGCGCGACCTATGCCGATCCGGAAGAGCTTCTCGCCCTCGTGGGCTTGAAGGGGCGCGAGAAGGCGATGCCGCACGAATTGTCGGGCGGCCAGCGCCAGCGCGTCGCGATCGCCCGGGCACTGGTGACCCGCCCGCGTATTCTCTTGATGGACGAGCCTTTCGGCGCGCTCGACGAGATCACGCGCGACAAGCTGAACGAAGAACTGCTGCGCCTCTGGCAGGAAACCGGCACGACGATCCTCTTCGTCACCCATTCGATCCCCGAGGCCGTCTTCCTCGGTCAACATGTGCTGATGCTCGCCGCCCATCCCGGCCGCGTCAAAGAGTTCATGAAAGTCGACTTGCCCTATCCGCGAACGCTCGCGATGCGCGACACGGTCGAGTTCATCCAGGTGACCGCCCACCTGCGCAAACTTTTGGGAGAATGCTGATGGCGAATGCCCTTCCTTCACAGGCGGAAGGCCGCGCTTTGACCGACGGCAACCGGTTCCGGATACTCGATGGTCTTGCCGCTGCGATCCTGCGACATCTTCCGGCGACACTCGCGATCCTTGGCTGCATCCTTTTGTGGCAACTCGTCGTCTGGGGTTTTTCGGTGCCGACCTTCATGGCGCCCGGACCGGTCGACGTCATCAAGGCCTTCGGCGAAAACGCCGGCGTGCTCTGGACGAACTTCTGGCCCACGCTCATGGAGGCCGTTCTCGGTTTTATCTTCGGCAATGTCATCGCCGTCCTTCTGGCGGTCTGGTTCGTCTATAGCCCGCTCGCGGAACGCGCCTTCTATCCGATCGCCGTCATCATCAAGTCGATCCCGATCATCGCGCTTGCCCCGATCCTGGTGCTGCTTGTCGGCAACGGCATCGCGCCGAAGATCATCATCGCCGGCCTGATCTGCTTCTTCCCGACGCTGGTCAACATGGTGCAGGGACTGAAGTCGGCGAGCCCCGCAATGCTCGACCTGATGCGCATCCTGTCTGCCAGCAATTCCGAAATCTTCTGGAAGGTTCGCCTGCCGGGCTCGTTGCCTTTTCTGTTCGCCGCGCTGAAGATTGCGGCAACCAGCAGCGTGATGGGCGCGATCGTCGCCGAATGGATCGGCTCCAGCTACGGTCTCGGTGCGCTGATCATCGAGGCGACCTACAATTTCCGCTCGCCGCTGCTTTACGCGACGGTGGTGATTGCGGCCTCGCTTGCCGTGGTTCTCTTCTTTGCCGTCTCCTACGCGGAATCGAAGATCGTCCGCTGGAAACCGACGACGGACCACTGACCCCCAAACCCTTTGCTGCCGGACCTGGATAACCGGGTCCGGTCCACCGACGAAGTCACTGGCTGTGAGCTCCTCACATTTCGCCGGACACGTCCCCTATGGAGGAACGACCATGGAAACAATCAGAGAACCCCTGCGCAATGCCCGGATCGTCGACCGCTCGGACGTCGTCGTCGTCGGCGGTGGACCGGCTGGGATCTCCGCCGCGGTTTCGGCGGCACGCACCGGAGCCAGCGTCACGCTTATCGAACGCTATCCCTATGTCGGTGGCCTTGCCGCAGGCGGTATGGTTCTGGTGCTCGACGACATGGTCAACGGCGTCGAAATCACCGTGCGTGGCATCTGCATGGAAATGATCGAACGGATGAAGACGCTCGGCCTTTGCGTCACGCCGACGGATGGCGACCGCCAGCTCGATATTCGCGATACGCCGGAAGCCTGGCAAAGATGGGCGCGCTGGGGCCTGTTCGACTTCCACACGCCGTCTGCGCCGCACCCGATCTGCTATGCGGCCGCCTTCGATCCGGACGCCTTCAAGCGCGTCTCCTATGACATCCTGCGCGAATCCGGCGTGAAGCTGAGGACCCATAGCTGGTTCTCCTCGGCGATCGTCGAGAACGGCACGATTAAGGGTGTGGTTTGCCAGACGAAATCCGGCCGCGAGGCCATCATGGGCGACGTCGTCATCGACGCCTCGGGCGACCTCGACGTCGCGGCCGATGCCGGCGCCCAGCATACGGACGGCAATTTCATCCTGACGACGGTTTCCCGCTGGGGGGGCATCGACACTGAAGCCGCCGAGCGCTTCGAATTTGAGGAACCCGAAAAGTTCAAGGCAATCGACCACGAGGCCAAGCGTCTGATTGGCGGTTGCTGGTCGTTCTGGTGGCTGAAGACCCCGCTGCCGGGCGTCATCTGGCTCAACTGCCCGCACATGCCGAAGCTCTCTGGCCTCCGTGTCGAAGACTTAACCTATGCGGAACTCGAGGGCCGTGGCCGCATTGCCCGCCTGCTCGACTTCGCCCGCGCCAACCTGCCGGGCTTCGAAAATGCCCATGTGATCGACTTTGCGCCGCAGACGGGCGTGCGCCAGTCGCGACTGCTCCAGGGCGAATATGTCGTCACCAAGGACGACGTGATGAACCGCCAGCACTTCACCGACACAGTGTGCCGTGGCCGCGACTACTACACGCCCTATAGGGCCATGCTGCCCAAGGAGGTCGATCAGTTGATCGTCGCAGGCCGGCATTATTCCGCGACCATTCAGGCGCAAAAATCGAGCCGCGAGATCCCGCCCTGCATGGCGATGGGCGAGGCGGCCGGTGTTGCCGCCACCGTCGCGCTCAATGCCGGCGTCAAGGTGCGAGACGCCGATGTCAAGGCGATCCAGAAGCAGCTGCGGGCGCAGGGCGCCGATCCCGGCGACGTACCATCCGAAAATGCAACCTATCTGGAGGCCGCAGAATGACGTCTCTTCCCCTCGACGGTATCCGCGTCGTCGACTTTACCCAGGTCATGCTTGGCCCGTGCTGCACGCAGATGCTGGCCGATTACGGCGCCGAGGTCATCAAGGTCGAAAAGGCCAAGATCGGCGACCTCTCGCGCTGGTCGCTGGGCTCCGACCCGGATGGCCTCAACAATCCGGTTTTCTCCTCGCTCAACCGCAACAAGAAGAGCCTTGCACTCGACCTCAAGCAGGACGAGGCGCGGGCAGCCGTCCGCGCGCTGATCGACACTGCCGACGTGGTCGTCAACAATTTCCGTCCTGACGTCATGGAGCGCATGGGTTTTAGCTATGAAGAGCTGAGGCGGACAAACCCACGGCTGATCTACGCCGTCGGCACGGGCTTCGGCCTTGAGGGTCCCTACCGGCACAAGGGCGGGCAGGACATCCTGGCGCAGGCGCTTTCGGGCGTCATGCGGCGCAAGTCCGACGCGAGCCATCCGCTGTCGATCTACGCGACGCCGCTTGCCGACTACTCGGCCGGCATGCACCTGGTGCAGGGCATTCTGCTTGCCTTGCTGCATCGCGAAAAGACCGGGCACGGCCAGCAAGTGGCGGTCAGCCTCTACAGTTCGATGCTCGCCATGCAGATGCAGGAAGGCACCACGCACATGATGCGGGAAAAGGACCTGAACTGGGGCGCCTTCCCGCTGACGGGCGTGTTCGAGACGACCGACGGCGCCATCGTCATGGTCGGTGCCTTCAAGCAGAATCCGCTGCGCGACATCTGCAATGCCCTTGAGATCGAGGACCTGTCCCTCCAGCCGCAATTTGTCGATTTCGACGCGCAGATGCAGCGCCGTCCGGATTTGCAGCAAATCTTCCGCGAGGCGTTCGCAAAAAACAGCAGCGCCCATTGGCTCGGCCGCTTGGAACAGGTGGACATTCTCTGCGCACCGGTACGCTCGCTTCCCGAAGCCCTTAACGACGAACAGACGACGATCAACGGCATGATCCTGGACGCGGGAGAGACGAAGGCCGGTCCGATCCGGCTGGTTGGTTCGCCGATCGACATGTCGGCGGCGACCGTGACGGTTCGCATCGCGCCGCCGACGCTCGGCGAGCACAATGACGAGATCCTTTCGGGGCTTTCGGTTCGTCAGGGAGATGCGGCATGAGCGTCACCTTCGTGGTAGAGGATCGCGTCGCAAGCGTCACTCTCAACCGTCCCGAGCGGATGAACGCGGTGGATGCCGCAACCGAGCGCGAACTGGATGCGATCTGGGAGGAGATCGAAGCACGCGACGACATCAGCTGCGTCGTCTTGACGGGCGCCGGCGAACGGGCGTTCTGCGCCGGGGCGGATCTGAAGGGGGCTGAAAAGACCGGCCTTGATTACTGGACCGAAAGCCGGCCGAACGGCTTTGGAGGACTGGCCTTTCGCCGGTCTCTGGATGTTCCTGTCATCGCGAGGGTCAATGGCTATGCGCTCGGTGGTGGATTCGAGATGGTTCTCGGCTGCGATATCGTCATAGCTTCGACGGAGGCGGCCTTCGGCCTGCCCGAGGCTCGCGTCGGGCGCCTGCCGCTCGATGGCGGCATGGTGCTTCTTCAGCGCAGGGTCCCGCACAACCTTGCCATGGGTGTGCTGTTGACCGGTCGGCGGTTCTCGGCCGCCGAGATGCACGCCTTTGGTATCGTCAACGAACTTGCCGAACCGGGCGAGCTCGACGCGGCCGTCTCCCGCTGGGTGAAGGAAATCGTCGCCTGTGCGCCGCTCTCGCTGCGCGCCATCAAGCAGACGGTCAATCGCACCGGACACCTGTCTCCGGCGGAAGCCCAGGGATTACGCACGCCCGCGCTTGTGAGGGCGCTGAACAGCGAGGATGCGCTGGAAGGTGTGCGCGCTTTTCAGGAGAAGCGCGCGCCCGTTTGGAGGGGACGGTGAGCGTGTTATAGGTCGGGGCCCAGGGGAGGAGGGGTCCAATCGAATGCACGCCAGCATCCTGAAATACTTCGTCTCGGTCGCGCGGTCCGGGTCCATTCGCAAGGCCTCCGAGGAGCTTCATGTCGCATCCTCGGCGGTCAGCCGGCAGATCAAGAAACTGGAGGACGAGCTTGGGATCGCGCTCTTCGAGCGGCTTTCGAATGGCTTGAGGCTGACAGTTGCCGGGGAAAACGTGCTGCGCCACGCCCGGGTGACGCTGGAAAATTTCGAACTGCTGCGCAGCGACCTCGGCGCCCTGCAGGGGAAAAAGACCGGTCGGGTGCAGATGTCCTGCCTCGATAGCCTGGCGATCCAATTCCTGCCGGACATGGTCAACGCGTTCCACAGTATCCATCCCGGCGTGAGCTTTCACATCCACACCGCCGGCCACGGCAATATCAGCAGCCTGGTCGCCGAGGGCGATGTCGATATGGGTCTGACCTTCGATCTGGCCCGGCCTGACGATACCGAGATGCTCTTTCGCGTGCCGATGCCGCTGATGGCCTTCGTCGGACGGGAACATCCGCTGGCCAAACAGCGGCAGGTTTCGCTTGCCGAATGCGCCCAGTACGACCTTCTCCTGCAACTCGACACGCAACCGATCCGCTCGCTCATCGAAATCGAACTCTCGGTCTTCGAGCGGACCGGGCGGCCTTTTGTTCTCTCAAACAGCCAGATGATGCTCAAACCTTTCATCCTGTCCGGTCAGGGCGTGGCTTTCTTCACGCCGATCGGTTTCCTCGCCGAGATCAGATCGGGCGATCTCGTCGCCATACCGCTTTCCGGCTCGCGCCTTCAGAACCTGCATGTCGGGATTCTGGTGCAGCGACGCCGGCAGCGCACGCATGCGGCGGAAGCCGTCATCGAATTTGTTGGCGCGGAACTGCAGAGGTTCAGCGACCAGATCATGGAGGCGA
Source organism: Ensifer sp. YR511 (assembly GCF_900103045.1). Lineage (NCBI taxonomy): Bacteria > Pseudomonadati > Pseudomonadota > Alphaproteobacteria > Hyphomicrobiales > Rhizobiaceae > Ensifer > Ensifer sp. YR511. Next base: position 30,113 of record NZ_FNGR01000047.1, on the reverse strand, counting down.
TCCATCCGTGAATACAGGATCCGTTCCCGGGCGACTTCTCTTGCGACCGGGCCACGAGGCCGCAGGGCGCACGCAAAATCTGTTGGATCATTTGCCTGAGGGCGCCTCATGGACGACGATCCCGGCCGGTGCTTTGCTTATGCCGCCGCCCGTCAACGCCCATGACCATGGTTATGGCATCCGCACGCTCGATTTTGGCAACGCGGACGATGCCCTGGAAGTGTGGATCCCGGGACTTCGGCTTCGACCGCGAACCGAGCCCTACCTGGAAGCGCTGGTGGCCTTCTCAAGGTTGGCGCAAACGGGCGTCGGCGCGACCATGCATTGCCATAATTCTTTGAACATCGACCGTCTCGTCGACGAGGCAGGCGCGGTCATGCGCGCGGCGTGCGACGCAGGCATTAGGCTTGCGCTTTCCTGCCCGCTTCTCGACAACGATCCGTGGGCCTATGACGGCGGGCCTCAGCGATTGCGGCCATATCTTGATCCGGCAGACTGGGACGATCTCAGCGGCTCGATCCCGAGCTATGCGTCGCCATCGGTGCAGATCTCGGCAGCCGACGCGGTCGCTGCGGCCAACACAAGTCCGTTGATCGATGTGCAGTATGGTCCGATCGGGCCGCAATGGTGTTCCAATGCACTGCTCGAAGCGATCGCCGAGGCCTCTCACGCAACCGGCCGGCGCATTCACATGCATCTCCTTGAAAGCCCGAGGCAGAGGCAATGGCTGGATCGGCGCTTTCCGCAAGGGGTTGTCCGATACCTCGACGAGATCGGCTTCCTGTCGCCCCGCCTCGCCGTCGCCCACGGCGTCCAGCTGCGACCGGACGAGCTGGAGCTGCTGGCGGCAAGCGGCGTGCAGCTCGTTTCGAGCCCGTCGGCGAATTTGCGCCTGCGTTCAGGCGTGGCGCCGGTCGCCACCATTCCGCCAAGCGGCCCCGCTTTCGCGTTCGGCCTCGACGGAACAGGCTTTGACGACGACCAGGATCTCTGGCGCGAATTGCGCCTTGCCCATCTGCTGCATGGCGGCTGCGACTTGACGCGAACCTTTACGGCGGGACGTGTCTTCGATGCCGCGATCCAAGTCGGCGCCAAGGTGGTGAACGCCCCGGCGAACGAAGACCTGGTGCTCGTGGATTACGCTGCGCTGATTGCCGACAGCCTGTTGGACGACCTGGATGAAGCGGAGGTGCTGCTTACCCGGATGACCGCCGCGCATGCAAAGGCGCTCTATGTCGGCGGACAGGAGATCCTGTGCGATGGACGGTTGACCCGGGTCGATTTCGAGGCTGCCCGGGCCGAACTCCTGCAGCAGGCGCGCGCTGACCTTCCGCGGTTGACCACCGAGCGCGCACGCGTGAACAAGCTGGCCGCGGCAACAAGGGCCTATTACGCCAGCTGGTGAGCGCGGCGACAAGGCGGTAGGCGTCACCCGCCGGTCTCCTATAGGGGGCGGACTTGCTAAGCGATCGCGGCTGCCTTCTCGAAGGCGGCAACGAAAGGATGGTCCTGCGTCGTGGAGCACTCCTTGCTCCAGCCGCCGGGCGACCCCATCCCCGTGACATCGGACCCGAAGAACTCCTTGTTCACAGCGATGAAGTGGCGCTGGTTGTTTGGTATCTCCTGATCCCAGACAATGGCATCGACGGGGCAGATCGAAAGACAGAGCCCGCAATTGATGCATTCGTCGGGGTGGATGTAGAAGGTGCGGCCACCCTCGTAAATGCAGTCCACAGGACAGGCGGCGGTGCAGTCGCCATCCTTCACGTCGATGCAGGGTTCGGTAATGACATAGGCCATCTTGCGGATCTCTGAAGAGTTGCTTGCACGGCCATTATTCAGAGTTTCCCTTGCCGAAGAAGCACAGATATTCGCAAGGTCGATTGCCAAAAAGGCAACGTCCGGGGCCCGTTCTCTCGTGCTTGGGCCTGTCGCCATGGCGAAGTGTTGCACAAGCGCGAGCCGTGGAACGCGCGTGATCGCCCGAACGTAGAGAGAGCCGGCAATCCCGAATGCGAGCTCGGTTGAGAGGCGTCGGTGATCGCTGCGACAGTTATCGCGATCCGATCTCGTGGTGGCAACGGGACGAGAAGACAGTAGGCCAACGATTCCCGGGCGCGTTGATTGCGGCTATCAAACCTAGAGAAAAAGACGGACGACCTACTTTGGATGGGCCGATTTTTGTCAATTTTCAATTGACATTTGCAGCTTTTTTTAAAGTGCCAGTGGCGATAACTTTACAGGCGCGCTACAATGTCAAACATGAGTGGACAAAGCGAGACAAAGCTAAAGCAGCTTCTCCAAGCCGTCCCACCTGGATTCCTGGTGGACACTGCGTGGATGGCTCGTCACGCCATCTCGCGACAATCGGTTTCGGGCTACGTCAAACGCGGTTGGTTGGAACCAACATTGACGGGCCTCTATCGACGTCCATTTTCGCCAGACACGAACCCGGATGCCGTTACGGGATGGAAGATCCCTTTGCTTTCGGCCGTATGGCTGATGCGGCACAAATTCCACGTTGGCGGGGCAAGTGCTCTCTCCCTGCGGGGCCACAGTCACTATCTCTCGCTCAGCGGCGAGTTCGTTCTTTGCCTCTACGGCTCCGACATTCCGTTGTGGCTGTCGAAACTGCATACCGATGCGCGGATCCTGACCAGAAGCGCCAATTTGTTTGGAGACGCGGCCCTCGGCGTTGAACATTCTGATTTCAATCTATCGGACGATGCCGACGGCGAGGTCGCCCTGAGCCCCTGGCGCTGGCCGATCCCGATGTCGTCTCCCGAACGCGCGATCATCGAAATGCTCGATGAGCTGCCAAAGAGCGAAAGCTTCCACACCGTCGACATGGCGTTCGAGAGCCTGGCCAATCTGCGCCCTAAGCTGCTGACAAGACTTCTGGCGGAGTGCCGAAGTGTAAAGACCAAGCGCCTCTTCTTCGTTTATGCAGACAAGCACGGGCACGCCTGGCGCAGGCACATCGACATGTCGGCGATCGATCTCGGCACGGGCGACCGAGCACTCACCCCAGGTGGTCGGCTTCACCCGGCTTACCGAATCACCATCCCAGACGAGCTGATGCCAAAGGAGACGCCCCGTGGCGCGTGAGCAATATATGCGGCAGGTGGAACTCCTGGTGAGGACCCTTCCTTTCATTGCACGTCAGGAAACCTTCGCCCTTAAAGGTGGCACGGCGATCAACCTCTTCTACCGCGACATGCCGCGACTATCAGTCGATATTGATCTGACCTATCTCCCGATCGAGAATCGCGAGACGACGCTGAAAGGTATCGACATCACACTCGAGCAAATCCGCGACGACCTACTGCGAAACCTCCGGGGTGTCACGGTGCAGAGGATAGCCGGCGGAGGCAACAACGACACGCGCGTCCTCGTCCGGCAAGGAGGCGCCGAAATCAAGATCGAGACCTCGCCGGTCGCCAGAGGGACGGTCCACCCGCCTGAATTACGACGCGTGAGCGAAGCGGTCGAAGACGAATTCGGCTTTGCGGAAATGCAGGTCGTTTCGTTCGAGGACCTTTTCGGCGGCAAGCTGCATGCAGCTGTCGACCGCCAGCATCCACGTGACTTGTTCGGTACGAGAATGAAGGTCTGACAGATGCGTTGTTTCACACGTTCCTCGTCTATGTCGCAAGCTCCGGCCGACCGCCGCACGAATTGGTGCGTCCCTCGCTCGTGAAGCTCGACGAGGCTTTCGTAAAAGAGTTCGAGGGCATGACATCGGAAGCAGTCAGCCGTAACGAGTTGGAAGGGGTGAGGAACCGATTGACCGGCGATATTCTCGCAAGGCTGGATGAAAAGGCCATGCGGTTCCTTCTAACGCTCCATGACGGCGAGCCCGATTTCGACGCGATCGGCCTTCCACAGGCAGCGGAGCTTCCGGCTGTCCGCTGGAAGGTCCTCAACCTCGTAAAGCTGAAGGAACAGAACCCCGCGAAACACCTCAAACAGCGCCGTGAAATACAGGGCATTCTTTCTTAAATCTGGCCCAGCGGTTCTGGGTACCTCACATCGCCGACATGCCTCACATGCCCAAGCCCAGTCCCTTCTTCAGCCCGCACGTGAGGTCATAGGCCCGGCTCAACTCCGCCCGGTGTGTCCTATTGACAAGGCTGGCGACGTCCTTGATGCGGTCGACTACGGCCGGATCTTTCAACCCCAGACGATCGAGCTCCTTCTTGAAACTTCGCGATCCGAACTGCCAAGACGTCGCTCAAGAGCGCGAGCCAGGGGCTTAGCCACTTCCAGCACCTGGCGGCCTTCCGGCGTGCCGGAGAGCTCCGCGAGCAATGGTGGCGGCGGAGAGAGTTTTTTGCCGACACCACTTCATCCAGGATCACCAGGACGGACGTCTGCTCCGCCGATGGGGAGATCGAATCCCAGCACGCCCAATGCGGTCACGCGCCTTTGCCGGGGGTAAGTGAACGGCCATCCGGATCGCCTAGCGTCGCGGCTGGCGGCCGCTCAAGCTGATCGCCACGACGTAGACCCCCTCGGTGATCATGGCTGCTCGTACACCGGCCGAAACTCTTCATTTTTTCCTTTCCGTTTCCCGGGACGGACCGCCCGACCCTGCAGCGAGCAGTTTCGCAATAGGTCTGCTCGGCGGAACCGTTTGCTCGCAGCTGCGTTTGGACTAGCCTTTGACGGACACAAAAGTCGGAGGTTTGGGTGATGGCCCCACGTGTGCCGCCTCGTAAGGCGCGCCGTTTGTAAAAGCGCCAAAGGGCGCTGGGGCCTCCCAGTAACAGGAGTGAAAGTCATGTCGATCCCTTCCAAACTTTTCGCAACGGTGGCCCTTCCAGTCTTCGCCGCATCATTCGTGATTGAGCCGGTGCTGGCCGAGAGCCTGAGGGTGCCGTTCCAGGTCGCTCAGGAAGGCGTCGACCAGCAGTCACCCGAGGATTTGCTGCTGCTCAAGAAGCGCAAGAAGCAGCAGGCCGGGGGAGAAGGGCAGGTAGAACAACAGCAACCGCAGGCCGAGGAGCCGCAGCGCCAGACAGAAGAGCCATCCCGCAAGAAGCGCAAACAACAGGCTGAAGAACAGCAGCCCGGTAGCGAGGATGGCGCGCCGCGGCAGGCTGAAGAGCAACAGGCGCCCGAGCGCAAGAAGCGCAAGCAGCAGGCAGAAGAACAGCAACCCGCCATAGAGGAAGGCGCCCCGCGGCAGGCTGAAGAGCAACAGGCGCCTCAGCGTAAAAAGCGCAAGCAACAGGCAGAAGAACAGCAACCCGCCATAGAGGAAGGCGCTCCGCGGCAGGCTGAGGAACAACAGGCCCCTGAACGAAAGAAGCGTAAGCAGCAGGCAGAACAGCAACCCGCAATTGAGGAGCGCACTCCGAAGAACGCAGGGGAAGCTGAGGTGCCGGTGCCCAAGAAGCGCCAGCAGCAAGCTGAAGGTCAGCAGCCGGAAGAGCAGAAGGCGCCTGAACAGCGTGCCGCACCGTCCACAGAGCAGCCGGCGCCACAGACCGGTGAGAGTGAGCCGCAGCCCATTCCGGGGTCTGAACAGCCCGCGACGGCCGAGCAGCGCCAGAGTGAGCAGCCTAAGGCCAAGCCTGTACCTGTTGTCGTTGACAAGCGCACGAAGGCAGACAAGCGCAAGATCGCCCAGGATCCGGCAGCGACGGACGAAACCATTGTGCTTCCGGTCGATAACGGCGCGGCCGTGCTCGACAGTGACAAGGACGCCGACAAGTCCGGTGGCGACCAGGGGCGCGAGGCTCGGCGCAAGCAGCGCGAAGAATTGCGCGTCCAGGAAAAGAACGTAGCGCCGCCGACGGACGACGCCGCGGCCCAGGCTGAAATCCCGGCCGACGTGCGGCAGGCGGCCCCGCAGAGGATTGAGGCCGGGATCAAGGAGGAAGGTCGACGCGTTGACGCGGCGCCAGCCTTCGCGGTTCCGGACACGACGAACATCGTTAACAATACCGTCATCAACAATACGGTGATCAACAACAGGACTGTCAACAACACGACGAACAATGAAGTGGCCGAGGTGCGCGTGGTCGAGAGGCTCGACGATCGTGTCGTCCTTGGCGTCGGCGACCAGATCTTCGTGCGTGGCGACGATCGTCCGCGCCTGCGCCACGGCGCGCGGGAGGCGTATTACGACGAGCTTCCGCGCGGCCGCCTGCGTGAAACGATCGTGCGCCCGGGCGGCTACCAGATCGTCACCGTCTATGACCGTTACGGTGACGTCTTGCAGCGCTCACGCGTCGACAGCGACGGCAGCGAATATGTGTTGATGTACGCGCCGGACTATCAGGACGAAAGGCGCCCGGCGATCGTTGATGTCGGCTATGACCTGCCGCCGATGCGCCTGGCGATCCCGGTCGATGACTACATCGTCGACTACTCGCAGGAGCCGGATCGAGATTACTACGCCTTCCTGTCCGAACCGCCGGTCGAGCGCGTGGAGCGTGTCTATACCATCGATGAAGTCCGAAATTCAGCCCGTCTCCGTGACAAGGTCCGGCGCATCGATCTCGACACGATTCATTTCGAAACCGGCAGCGCCGAAGTGTCGATGTCGCAGGCAAAGACGCTGCGAACGGTCGCCGACGCCATGCAGAAGGTGCTCGGCAAGGATCCCGGCGAAACCTTCTTCATCGAGGGGCACACGGACGCTGTCGGTTCCGACCGGTCGAACCTCGTCCTCTCCGACGAGCGTGCCGAGTCCGTCGCGGTCCTTCTGACGGAAGTCTACGGCATCCCGGCGGAAAACCTGGTGACGCAAGGTTACGGCGAGCGTTTCCTCAAGATCAGTACGCCCGAGCCGGAGGAAGAGAACCGCCGTGTCACCATCCGACGCGTGACGCCACTGGTACGCCCAGTCGCGCAGCGATAATGCTCGCGACCTCCAGCCACCATGCGTTCGCGACGGCGCCGGGAAGCTCTGTGTCGTTCGGTCCGATGGCGTGGCGCCCTTAGACGAGAGCGCCGAAAACCGTCGCAGTCCTCGTGATCGAGGTCTATGGCATCGCGGCGGGAAACCTGCCGTTGCCAGGCTATGGCGAGCGCTTCCTGAAAATAGGCACACGGGAGCCCGAGAACGAGAATCGATGCCTAACCTCGGCCGCGGTAGAGTGCGCATAATTTGTAATTTCGTTTCAAAAAATATTGACATTTCAATATAGAGTTGACAATTAAAGATAACAACAAATCGTGTGGGTTTTGAGATGCTCGCCATTGTCGCTGATGATCTGACCGGCGCTCTGGATGCCGCGGCGCCCTTTGCCGCGAGGGGCTTTTATGTCGAAGTCGCTTTGGCGCCCGAAGCGATCGGTGATGTCCTGAAAACGGGGCCGGACGTGGTTTCGGTCAATCTCGGATCGCGAGAACTCAGCCCCGCATCAGCCAGGCAACGGACAGTTGCCACGCTCGCCGCGCTGCCTTCGGGTTCGCGCATCTTCAAGAAAGTTGACTCCCGTCTAAAGGGCAACATCCTTGCCGAACTCGACGCAATGTCTTTCGGATCGGCGCTCGTGGCGCCCGCCATCCCGGCCTTCGGTCGGGTTGTCATGTCGGGCAGCGTGCAAGGCTTTGGGGTAGATGCGCCCATCTCCGTTGCCGAAAAGCTTGGCCGGCATGCGGCCAAGGCCGTCATCCCGGATGTATCCACTGAAGCCGAGATGCGCGCCTTGCTTGAGAATGCGGAAAGAAGTGGTACGGATCTGCTGATTGGAGCGCGCGGTCTGGCCGAGGCGCTTGCCGAACGGATGAGTGGCGGTCAACAACCGCGGGCTGCCCAGGTGATTGCCGGTAGGGCTTTGTTCGTCATTGGGTCCCGAGACCCGATTACCCTTGCCCAGATCGACACGCTTCGCAACGACCTTGCCTTATCCTATTTGCCCGCGCCCAACGGGCAGCTTTCGGCCGCAGACGACACCGGCGGCGCAATCACGCTCGTTCAGGCGGTGCCGGGTGAAGGGGAGGTGACGCCGGAGGCCGTTTCCGAGGCGCTTGCCGAGAGCGTCTGTCCGGGCCTTGTCGAACGGGCAGGGACACTGCTTCTGTCCGGCGGCGCAACTGCAGAGGCAGTTTTGAGGAAAATGGGCATCCAGCGTTTTCGCCTGCTGGGCGAGTGCCTGCCCGGCCTGGGCTTGGCTGAGGTCGATGGACGTTGCATCATTGCCAAGTCGGGCGGATTCGGCGCGCCGGATACGCTTAAGGAAATCGCGGAGGCTGTCCTTCGCAAGATGGGATGACGGATGGGACTGGAGAACGGAACAGCACGCAAGAGCCTCGGCGATCTCGTCTTTGAGCGCATGCACCGTGCGATCAAGTCCGGCGCCTACAAGCCGGACGAGCGCTTGCCGACCGAGCACGAACTGGCAAGTGAATTCGAGGTTTCCCGTCCGATCATTCGCGAGGCGTTGCGCCGGCTGCGCGAGCAGGGTTTCATCTATTCACGCCGCGGCGCCGGCAGTTTCGTTCGTGCTGTCGGCATGCGTGAGCCGCTGGGCTTCGGACAACTGGAAAATGTGGCTGATCTTTTGAACTGCTACGAGTTCCGATTGACGGTCGAGCCGGCTGCCGCGCAGGCTGCTGCCGAGCGGCATGACGCGGCCAGCTTGTCCGCCATCCGCCAGGCGTTGGAACTGATGCGGGACGCCACCAACCGGCAATCGCACCGGGAGGATGCGGACTTCCAGTTTCATCTTGCGATCGCACGTGCGGCCCAGAACAGCTATTTTTTCACGGCAATGGAAGCGCTCAAGGATCACATAGCCGTCGGGATGCGGTTTCATGGCGCCTCGGTCAAACGGGAGACGACCGGGCTGACGCGCGTTTTCGGGGAGCACGAAGCGATCGCGGAAGCGATTGCCGCGCGTGAAGGCGTAAAGGCGAGACAACTCATGCATGACCACCTTTCCGGATCCCGCGAACGTCTGTTCCAAGCGACCAAGTAATCGACAAAGCAAAAACCCCGGCAGGCGCCGGGGTTTCGTCTTTTGCATAGTCTATGGATCAAAAGGCTGCCTTGTAGACGGCAAGCACGTCCTCCACACTCATATCGCTCGGGTTGTTGTCCATGAGCCTTCGGTTGGCATGGGCCTCGCTTGCATAAAGCGGCAAGTCGTCGGCACTTGCGCCGTGAGCGGCAAGCGACATCTCGATGCCGAGATCACGGCAGAAGCCACGGGCAGCGCCCAGGAGTTCCCGGGAGGAGAGATTTTCGCCGAGACCAAGCGCCTTTGCGACTTCTGCCGTCTTGCCCGCGGCAGCCGGTTGGTTGAAGGCGAGCACATGCGGAAAGATGATGGCGTTTGCCAATCCGTGGGGCAGGCGAAGCCGCGTGCCGAGCGGATAGGCGATGGCATGGCCAGCCGCGGTGTTGACGGGCCCAAGGCAGATGCCGCCGTAGTAGGAAGCAAGCATCATCCCTTCTCGCGCCTCGGTATCGGCTCCATCCCTGACTGCGCGGGCGAGATGTTTGCCCACGAGCTTGAAGCCCATTCGGGCAAAGCCGTCGATCATCGGATGGGCGCGGCGATTGGTGAAGGCTTCCACGCAATGGGCCATGGCATCGACGCCGGTGGCGGCGGTTACCGCCGGCGGCACGGAATAGGTGAGTTCCGGATCGAGGACAGCCAGGTCGGCAATCATGTGCGGGCTTTCGACCGCGATCTTGTTTCCCTTGACCGGGTCGGTGATGAGCGAGCGGATCCCGGCTTCCGAGCCGGTGCCGGCGGTCGTTGCGACCTGAGCAAGGCGCGTGTTGCGGCCGAGAACCCGGTTTGGTCCGGCGACATCGGTAAGGGTCTGCTCGGAGTCCCAAAGCACGGCGACAAGCTTGGCGACGTCAAGCACCGACCCGCCCCCAAGGCCGACGATAAGGTCCGGGCTGTTTTGGCGCGCGAAGTCGAGTGCGGCATCGAGCGTGTCGACATCGGGTTCGCCCGGGATGGCGTCGAACACCGCAACGCGGCCGGAAAGCTTCAGGCGGTCGACGAAGCCTGCGGTGATCGGAGTGGCGATGACGAGCACTGAACGGGCATTGGCCGCCCAGGCGCCGACCTCTGCGATTGTGCCGGCGCCGACGGCGAGGCGGCGCGGCTGATAAAGGGTAATGGGAGCGATGGTCATGGTGTCATCCTCGCTTGGCGTCGTCTGCCACCAACTTGCGGGCATAGGCGATGGCGGAGTTCATGTTGCCGTGGTTGGCGATCCCCTTGCCGGCGATGTCGAAGGCCGTGCCGTGATCGACCGAGGTTCGGTCGATCGGCAGGTCCACCGAGACGTTCACGGCGGTGTCGAAGGCGACGAGCTTCACGGGGATGTGCCCTTGGTCGTGATACTGAGCGACCACGAGGTCGAAAGCGCCCGAATAGGCGCGATGGAACACCGTATCTGCGGAAATCGGCCCATAGGCATCGATGCCTTCCGCGCGTGCTTGCGCAACGGCCGGCACGATCTGGTCGTCATCCTCGGTGCCGAACAGGCCATTTTCGCCGCAGTGGGGATTGATGCCGGCGACCGCGATTTTGGGCGCTACGTAGCCGATACGTTTCAAATGAGCGTCGCCGGCGCGGATCGTGGCGAGCACCCGTTCGGTCGTGGAGCGTCGGATCGCCTCCTGCAGCGCCACGTGGGTGGAAACGTGGATGACCTTGAGGCGCTCGGAGGCAAGCAGCATGTAGGCGGCCTTGGAGCCCGTGAGGCTGCGCAGCATTCCGGTGTGGCCGTCATAGTGATGACCAGCAAGGTTCAGCGCTTCCTTGTTGATGGGCGCCGTGACGATGCAACCGATCACGCCGGCTTCTGCGTCGCGCACTGCCTTTTCGATGAAGCGAAAGGCCGCGTCGCCGGCGACAGGGCTCAACTGTCCCCAGGCAAGCGGCGCACCTTCAATCGGCAGATCGACGACATGTCCGGTGAGATCAACCTCAAGACCGAGAGCGGCGCGGGCCGCTTCGAGCGTCGCGAGGTTGCCGTAGATCCGGACCGTATCGCGTTCTTGCGGCGACATGTCGGCCAGCGCGCGCACCGAAATCTCGGGGCCGACGCCGCACGGGTCGCCCATGGTTATGCCGATGATATTGCTCATGAAGGTCTCCGTTGGTCAGCGTGGTCCCAGCCAGGGGCCAGGCGGACATATTTGATGGCGCGCCGGTGGTAGGTGTAGGCAAGGTGCATGGCGCCGTCCGGCCCCTCCAGCAGCCAGGGATAGGACATCTCCTTGTTGCGGCCGTCGGTGGAGTCATTGGAAAGGCATGTCCCGGGGCCGTCCTCGATCAGCAGGAGCATGGGAAATGTCTTGCCGCCATCTTGAGAGAGGCAAAGAGAGACTGGCGCGCGCCGGACACCCCAGATCGGAACGCAACCGCCCGTGGGGTCGGCGTCCGGGCGGTTGTCGTCCTCGCCGAGCTCGTCATAAAGCGACGTGCGTCGTTCGGCGGTGTCGGCCGCGCTGACGGGGTTGCAGATCATCGCGATCCGGCCGTCTTTCAGACTGAGAGCGGCGATCGAGGAATTGTTGTTCGGGATGTCACTGGCCTCGGGCCTGGACCAGGAGCGGCCCTCATCGAGGCTCTCGGTCCTGTAGACCCAGTCGGCCTGCCGCCGGCGGAAAAAGGCAGCAAGACGGCCTTCGCCAAGCGACACCGGCGACATGTGCACGCAGCCAATGGAGTGATCCAGTTCTTCCAGTTGCCAGGTCTCGCCCTGATTAAGCGAAATGCCGACGGCTGCCGTATCATGGCTGCCGTTCCACTTCTGCCCGGGGCGCTGAACGCAGCGAAAGATCGGCAGCAGCCACGCGCCGTCACCGCGCACCACAAGCGGCGCGCGGATGAAGCAGCCACGGGGAAGGTCCAGATAACGGCCCTCGCTGGTCGTTAGTGCCAGCGGATCGGAAGCATCGCGGCGGACCTCAGCCATCCGGATCCGGCACTCGTCCTGATTGCCTGAGGGTTGGGAGGTGTGAAAGAGCCACAGCCTGCCATCGGGCGCAGTGAAGAGCACAGGGTTTTGCTCCGAATGCGCGGCATCGAAGCTCAGGCGCTGCGGCGGTCCCCATTGCGTCGCCCCCTTGGGCAGCACCGAAGCAAAGATGGAAATGTCCGATTTGCCCTCGAGCGTGCCGCCGAACCAGGCGCAGGCGAGCGCGTCGTCTGCAAGCAGATGCAGGAAGGCTGCATGGTTCTGGATCATCGGCGACGGCAACAGCGCTTCCATACGCTCGGGCGACACGGTTTGAAGCAGGCCATTCATGCTGCGGGCGATTTCTTCAGGGTCCATGAGTTCCTCCTGTGTGCTTCGAAAATCACCAATTTTTCAAAGTTGTCAAGTTTTAAAAAGTTACAATGCGATGGAAGTATGTTTTCGAAACCATATAAAATATTGATTTACAAAGCATATTTGTTACGGTCGTTTCCAGGCAAAATTTACATAGCGAATTAATTTGACAAACTTTGAGGAAAGGTGGATTGTTTGAGCAAGCCGGCAAGAGGATGCCGGGAGGAGGTCTTATGCTGGAAGCCAGCCCGAAGGGGGCTAAGATGGCGGTCATGTTCGCGGTTGGTGCAGCGATCCTTGCTGCCGCCGACGCGGTGATCGTGCGGGCGCTGAACGGCGCCGTGCATCCTTTCGTCATCGGCTTCTTCCGCGCTTTCTTCGGCGCGCTCATCCTTCTGCCTTTTGTTGCCCTGCGCCCATCGGTGCTCAAGTCGAGCCACCCCTTGCGTCAGCATGCGGTCCGTGCCGGCTTCAAGCTGCTCGCCATGGTCGCATTCTTCGCTGCCTTCAGCTGGGGGCCGCTTGCCGACGTGACGGCCATCGCCTTCACGTCGCCGATCTTCCTTTTGCTCGGTGCCGCACTGGCGCTGGGCGAAAGGCCCGGCCCGGCCATGATCGGTGCGGTGGTGCTCGGTTTTGCCGGCGCGATGCTGATCATCGGCCCCTCGGGAACCGGCTTCAGTCTCGCCATCCTTCTCGCTCTCACTGGCGCGGTGCTCCAGTCGACCATTCAGTTGATCCTGAAGTCCATGTCGAAGGGCGATAAGACCTCAACGCTGGTCGTCTGGAACCTCCTTTTGACCGTTCCGATCGCGCTTCTTTTCGCCTTGCCGTTCTGGACCATGCCTGGGGCAAGGGAGATGACGCTTCTGGCGCTGCAGGGTGTCGTGGGAACTGCCTGCATGGGTATGATGACCCATGCTTTTTCACTCGCGCCCGCCACGATCGTCGCGCCGGTCGATTTTTTGCGCCTGCCGCTCGTGGCGCTCGGCGGCTTCGCGCTTTTTGGCGAACAGATCGCCCTCACCACCCTTTGCGGCGGCGGGCTCATCGGTTGCGCGGCGCTAATTGCCGCGCGATCCGGAAAAGCAACATCCAGCTGAACGAATTTCACTAGGGAGGAAATGCCGTGAAGAAATTATTTGTCTTGAGTGCACTCATGTTGAGTTCGGCCCTGTCGCCCGCATTCGCCGGGTCCGGCCCCATTAAGATCGTGCTGGCCGAGGAGGCCGACCTGCTGGAGCCCTGCATGGCCACGCGCTCGAACATCGGCCGCGTCATCATGCAGAACGTCAGCGAAACGCTGACCGAACTCGACGTTCGCAGTGACAAGGGCGTCATGCCGCGCCTGGCCGAAAAATGGGAGCAGAACGAAGACAGCAGCTGGCGCTTCCACCTGCGCAAGGGCGTCAAGTTCTCCGACGGCACGACCTTCGACGCCAAGGACGTCAAGCACAGCTTCGATCGCATCATGAGCGACAAGAACACCTGTGAATCGCGCCGCTACTTCGGCGGCATCACGGTGACCCCGACGGTCGTCGACGACTACACCATCGATTTCAAGGCCGATCCGGTTCAGCCGATCCTGCCGCTGCTGATGTCTCTCGTCACGATCGTGCCGGAGGAAACGCCGCTTGAGTTCGTGCGCGAACCGGTCGGCACCGGTCCGTACAAGCTGACCAACTGGACGCCGGGCCAGCAGATCGTGCTGACCAGCCGTGACGACTATTGGGGCGCAAAGCCCGAAGTGACGGAAGCCACCTATCTGTTCCGCGCCGACCCGTCGGTGCGCGCAGCCATGGTGCAGACCGGCGAAGCCGACCTTTCGCCGTCGATCTCGCAGCTCGATGCCACGAACCCGGCAACGGACTTTTCCTACCTCGACAGCGAAACCGTCTACCTGCGCATCGATCACAACATCGAACCGCTGAACGACGTTCGTGTCCGCCGCGCGCTCAACGTCGCCATCGACCGCCAGGCCTTCCTCGGTACACTGGTTCCCGAAAGTGCATTGCTCGCCACCGCGATCGTGCCGCCACCGACGCTTGGCTGGAACCCCGACGTAAAGGTCTTCCCCTACGATCCGGAAGGCGCAAAGAAGCTGCTTGAGGAAGCCAAGGCCGATGGCGTCAAAGTCGACACGCCCATCACCATCATCGCCCGTTCTGCAAACTTTCCGAACGTGACCGAGATCATGGAAGCCATTCAGGCGCAGCTTGAGGAAGTCGGCTTCAAGGTCGAGCTGAAATTCGTCGAGGTCGCCGAGCACGAGCAGTACTATTCCAAGCCCTTCAAGGAAGGTCGCGGCCCGCAGATCGTTGCCGCCATGCACGACAATTCCAAGGGCGATCCGTCGTTCTCGATGTTCTTCAAATACGCAACCGAAGGCACCCAGTCCGGCTTCTCCGATCCGAAGGTCGACGACCTGATCAAGCGCGCGTCGGCTGCCGTCGGCGACGAGCGTGCCAAGCTCTGGTCGGAACTGATCGCCTATGTGCATGACGATGTCGTTGCCGACGTCCTGCTCTTCCACATGGTAGGCTTCTCCCGCGTTTCCGAGCGGCTCGAATTCAAGCCAACGATGGCGACCAACGGGACGCTGCAGCTCTCGGAGATCAAGATCAAGTAATCTGCCCTGGCGAACGACAGGTTCGCCAGTCACAACAGCAATCAAGGCGGTGGGATGATCCCGCCGCCGGATTTCTTCGAGGGCGCCATGCTGAAATTCGTTCGAAAACGCGCCGTGGCCAGTCTGATCTCGCTCGTCGGGCTGCTCGTCATGGTCTTCTTCCTGTCGCGGTTGACAGGTGATCCGGCCGCCTTGTTCCTGCCGGTCGAAGCCTCCGCAGAGATGAAGGCGCAATTCCGCGAGCTGCATGGCTTGAACGATCCTATGCTGGTGCAGTTCGGACGCTATGTCGGGGACGTCGTCACCGGCGATTTTGGCGAATCCCTGCGCAAGGCGCGTCCTGCTCTGGACGTGGTGCTCGAGGCCTTCACCTGGACGCTCTGGCTCGCAGTCATCACCATGACGCTGGTCGCTGGTGCTGCGATCGTCGTCGGTTCGCTTGCCGCCTTCCGCGCTGGAGGCTTCTTCGATCGGCTCTCCTCGCTGATCTCGCTGGTCGGCGCTTCCGTTCCCGATTTCTGGATCGCCATCGTCGCGATCGTCGTCTTTTCGGTAAACCTCGCTTGGCTACCGACTTCGGGCACGGGGTCGCTACTTCATTGGATCCTGCCGATCTCGGTTCTGTTCATCCGGCCTTTCGGCATCATCGTCCAGGTGGTGCGCGGCTCGATGATCGGGGCGCTTTCTTCGGCCTATGTGAAGACGGCGCGCGCCAAGGGCGTCAAATCGGGGCCGATCATCTTCGTGCATGCGCTGCGCAACGCCATGCTGCCGGTCATCACCGTCATTGGCGACCAGGCCGCGAGCCTTTTGAACGGCGCGGTAATCGTCGAGACCATCTTCGGGTTTCCGGGCGTCGGCAAGTTGATGATCGATTCCATCTTGCAGCGCGATTTCAACGTCGTGCTCGCCGCCATCCTCGTCACGGCGCTGGCGATCTTTCTCATGAATCTGCTGATCGATCTGGCCTACGCGCTGCTCGATCCGCGCATCCGGCACTGAGGAGGGGACAATGACCCTGCAGACCGCCGATACCGTTGTTACCGGAGAACCGGGCTTTGCGACCCGCATGTTCCGCATGCTGCTTGCCGACAAATTCGCGCTTTGTGCCGCGCTCTTCCTGCTTTTCGTTCTCATCATCGCAATCATCGGGCCGACCTGGCTCGGCGATCTCGCGACCAAACAGAACCTTAGAGGCCGCAACGCCGTGCCTTTCGACTGGGAGCGCGGCTGGGTCTGGTGGATGGGGGCTGATGCCCTCGGGCGGCCGCTGCTTGCCCGCATCATCGTCGCCACCCAGAACACGCTGATGGTGGCCGCCGGTGCGGTCGCGCTTTCAGCAACCGTCGGCACCTTCCTCGGCCTTGTCGCCGGCTTTTCCTCGCCGCGCATCAATCAGATCATCATGCGGCTTGCGGACGTGATCATGTCCTTCCCGTCGCTGCTGATCGCGGTCATCGTTCTCTATATTCTCGGCTCGTCGATCCTGAACCTCATGCTGGTGCTGGCGATCACACGCATCCCGGTTTACCTGCGAACCACACGCGCCGAAGTGCTGGAAATCCGTGAACGCATGTTCGTGCAGGCCGCGCGCGTGATGGGCGCATCAAGCAAGCGCATCCTGTTCCGCCACATTCTGCCTGTCGTGCTGCCGACGCTGACGACGCTTGCGACGCTCGACTTCGCCTATGTGATGCTGGCCGAAAGCGCGCTTTCGTTTCTCGGTATCGGCATCCAGCCGCCGGAAATCACCTGGGGCCTGATGATCTCGCAGGGACGCCAGTACCTCACCAACGCGTGGTGGCTTTCGTTCTGGCCCGGCCTTGCGATCATCCTTACCACCATGTCGCTAAACCTCCTGTCGAACTGGCTGCGCATCGCGCTCGACCCAGTGCAGCGCTGGCGTCTCGAAATGAAAGGTCGCAAGAATGGCTGACCATCTCCTGGAAGTTCGCGACCTGTCGGTCGAGTTCCACACCGCAGTCGGCGTCGTGAAAGCGGTCCGCAATATCTCCTACCATCTCGACCGTGGCGAGACGCTCGCAATCCTTGGCGAGAGCGGATCCGGCAAGTCGGTCTCCTCCTCGGCGATCATGAACCTGATCGACATGCCGCCGGGACGCATCAGCTCGGGCGAGATCCTGCTCGACGGCGTCGACCTGCTGACAATGCCGGCGCAGGAAAGGCGAAAGGTCAACGGGCGCCGTATCGCCATGATCTTCCAGGACCCGCTGAGCCATCTCAACCCGGTCTATACCGTGGGCTGGCAGATCCGCGAGGCGCTCACCACCCACGGGACCGATGCGGCGAAAGCTGCTTCCGAAGCGTTGCGGCTGTTGACCCGGGTCGGCATCCCCGACCCGGAGCGCTCGCTCGACAAATATCCGCACGAATTCTCCGGTGGCCAGCGCCAGCGCGTCATGATCGCGATGGCACTGGCACTCAGGCCAGATCTCCTGATCGCCGATGAGCCGACGACGGCGCTCGACGTCACGGTGCAGGCCGAAGTGCTCGCGCTGCTTGAGGAATTGCAGCGAGAGACCGGCATGGCGGTCCTCATCATCACCCACGATCTCGGCGTGGTCGCAGAGATCGCCGATCGCGTGGTGGTGATGGAAAAAGGTGTTCTGGTCGAAGCCGGCACGGTGCGCGAGGTCTACAAGAACCCGCAGCATCCCTATACCAAGAAACTGATTGCCGCCGCTCCAGGCAAGGGCGAGATGCATGTGCCAGCCTCTCGCGCCGAACCCGTTCTTTCAGTTCGCGACGTGCGCAAACGCTATGGCTCCTTCGAGGCGCTGAAGGGCCTGACGTTCGACCTCATGCCCGGCGAGACCATGGCTGTCGTCGGCGAGAGCGGCTCAGGCAAGTCGACGCTGGCGCGCATCCTGCTTCGCCTCGACGAACCGGATAGTGGCAGCGCCTTGTGGAAAGGCCGCGACCTCTTCACCATGTCGCCGGCCGAACTCTACAAGCTGCGCCGCGACCTGCAGATGGTCTTCCAGGACCCGACGCAGTCGCTCAATCCGCGTATGACCGTTTACCAGCTCATTTCCGAGGCCTGGGTCATTCATCCGGATATCTTGCCCAAGGCAAAATGGCGCGAGCGGGTGGCTGATCTTCTTGTGCAGGTCGGTCTCGGCCCGGAGCACATGGGCCGCTACCCGCATCAGTTTTCCGGCGGCCAGCGCCAACGCATCGCAATTGCCCGCGCACTCGCACTCGAGCCGCAGCTGATCATCTGCGACGAGGCGGTCTCGGCGCTTGACGTTTCGGTGCAGGCGCAGGTGATCGCGCTGCTCGACCGGCTGCGCAAGGAAATGGGTATCGCCTTTATCTTCATCGCCCACGATCTGCCGGTGGTGCGCGACTTTGCCGACCACGTCATGGTCATGCAGAAGGGCAACATCGTAGAGCTTGGCACGGTGCGCGAGGTGTTCGACGCGCCGCAGCAAGACTATACGCGTGCGCTGCTTGCAGCCGGCCTCGACCCCGATCCCGACGTCCAGGCCGCTCATCGCGCCGCCCGTCTTCAGCGCGCGTCCTGAGGCGCCGTCCATTGAGAGGAAAATCCGCATGACCAAGCAAGCCTTCGTCGCCCTCGTGACCTGCTTCAACGACGACGAGACCATTAACTACCAGGCGACGCGCGCCCAGGTCCGCCGACAGGTCGCAGCCGGCAACAACATCATGTGCGCCGGAACCAACGGTGACTTCACCGCGCTGACATACGAGGAAAAGGTGCGCCTGACGGAGGAGGTGGTTGATGAGGTCGGCGGCCGCGTCAAGGTGATCGTCAATGCCGGCATGCCTGCCACCTTCGAGACAGTAAAACTCGCCCGAGAATTCGACCGGATCGGCGTCGACGGGATCGCAGTGATCACGCCGTTCTTCATTGCCTGCACCCAGGATGGCCTTGTCCGTCATTTCTCGACCGTCGCCGATGCCGTGAAGACGCCAGTCTACCTCTATGACATACCCGCCCGCACGCAGAACCATATCGAGCCCGACACGGCGCGCGCCCTTGCCGGCCACGGCAACATTGCCGGCATCAAGGATTCCGGCGGTGCGAAAGAAACGCTGGAAGCCTATCTGCAGGTTGCCAACGAGGTCGATGGTTTCGAAGTCTACTCCGGCCCCGATCATCTCGTGCTCTGGGCACTGCAGAATGGTGCGGCTGGCTGCATCTCGGGCCTCGGCAACGCCATGCCGGATGTACTTGCAGGTATCTTGAAGGCCTTCAATGCCGGCGACGTTGTCGAAGCGCAGAAGCAGCAGGCAACCTTTGCTGCCTTTCGGACCGACCTCTATGCACTCGGCTTTGCCCCGGCGATGGTCAAGCGCGCCCTCTACCTGCAGGATGCATCTGTCGGTGCAAGCCGACAGCCAGCACTTCTGCCAAACAAGGCACAGGACGAACAGATCGCTGAAATCCTTGAGCGCTACCGCCTTCTCCAGCGGCTCTAAGACACGCAGGCGAATTTGGCCGGCACCGATCACTCAGGTCGCCAGCCCGATCAAGGCCGCCACTTGGCGATATCGGGCGATGACGTCGGGTGTGAAGTGGAAGGCGTCGAGGAAATTGTCCGTCCGGTAATCCGGGTTCTGCAGGCGGATGCGGGCCGCGTAGCTGCGAGCCTCACTGAGGCGTCCGGCGAGCGCAAGACAATGGGCTGCGATCGCGAGGATGTGCACATGCGCGTTCGGACGGGCTGCCGCCTTGATCGCCCAGTCTGCAGCCTCCTCGAAGGCGCCGAGCCGGATGAGGGCAATCGCGCGGGTGCCGAGCATGCCGAACAGCAGCGGGTCGTAGGGGCTCAAAAGCCGCGAGTAATCGGATGCGGTGATCGCCGCTGCGGGGTCGCCGGACTGCGCGTGCACGAAGGAGAGCGCATAGTGCCCGAGGGCGAAATTGGGGCTGAGAAGGACCGAGTGCTCCAGTGCGCGCACCGCCTGGTCGTGGTCTCCGGTCAGCCAGAGGGCACGCCCCATCGACCAGTGCGCGGCGGGGTTCTGATCGTCAACCAAGAGGCTCTGCCCGGCGGCCTTGAGCGCGTCCCGGGTCTCGCCGTCGCGGTCGCCCCAGCGCTGGAATGCCCTTTGCCAGTGGGTGAAGGACAGCCCTGCATGGGCGCGTGAGAAGGTTGGATCGAGGCGTGTCGAAAGGCGGAAGAACTCGGCGGCGCGCTCGTTTTCCTCGGCGGTGAAGCGAAACATGTGCCAGAGGCCGCGATGATAGGCCTCCCAGGCGTCGAGCGAATCCGGAGGCTTCAGGATCGCGCGGTTGCGCTCTTCGTTCTCGATTTCAGCGGCGATCGACGACACGATGCTGTTGCTGATCTCGTCGACGACGGCAAAGTGCTCGGCCGCGCGCGCCTCGAATCGCTCAGTCCAGACGATATGGGCGGTGGCCGCCTCTGCGACCTCCACGTTCACGGCGATCCCGAGTTCGTGCTGTTCCAGGAAGCCGGTGGCGACATAGTCGACGCCGAGCCGGCGGCCGATTTCCGGCAGTTCGAGCCCTTCGCCAGCGATGGCAAAAACAGAGCCTCGGGCAATAACGAAGAGACTGCGCAGGCGCGCCAGCTTGCTGATGACGTCATGCGCGACCGCGCTGCCGAGATCGTTCCGGCCCGCCCCGCCCGCGACAAGTTCGCGGAACGGCATGACGGCAATCGAGGCGCGGCGCGCGACCGTCACGTGGATGGGCTCGGAAGGTCTGCCAACACCGTCAGAAACGACGACGACCGCCGGTTGTCGGGGCAGGGGCCTGAGGCGTTCCCATGCCTCTCGGATCGGCGCGAAGTCCTCGCCCTCATCGGCAAAGAGGCGCGCTGCCGCATCGAGATGCCGGTTGCAGGCGTCGCCCATCCGCCTGCGGGACAGTTCCGCCAGGAAGCGGAGATTTGCGTCTGCGTCGAGCGGCGCGAGATCGAGCCATTGCCGGGCTGCCGGCAAGCCGTCCTCACCGCCGACGGGTGTTTTCTTGCCGATTTCTGCCGCGATCTCCAGCGCGTACAGGCGAAACTCGCTCCGCACCGATGTCAGCCAGTGCTCGAAGGCAGGGCTGTTGTCAATCTCGACCCCTTCGAGCAGATCGCCTCCGCATCGTCCAGCAATCGGCCGCAACGCCTCCAGATCGAGGTTTCCGATACCGCGACGCCTTGCTGCCTGGATGTGGCGTGCGTCGATGTCACAGTCTTCGAGATCGAGTGAAATCCGGTCGTTAGCCGTGATCACGCGCTTGCGGCCATCCGTGTCCATGAGCGAGCGGATTTTGCTCAGGCTCCAGCGCAATTCACCGCGCGGATCGCTCGGCACTTGCCAGAGCAGATGGCAGAGCCGTTCCCGAGGAACCGAACCTGGCGTCAGGGCCAGATAAGCGAGCAGCGCGCGCACCTTGCGCGACGGCGGTAACGGCACGGCCACCCCGCGGCGCATGAGTTTCATCGGCCCGAGCAGCCGCAGGTCCAGCTCCTTTGCCGAAAAAACCACGTCCGGGCCATCCGTTTCCATGCGCACTCCCACGCCGGCTCCCACGCTGGCACTTTAGCATCCCTCGCCGAACCTAGCATCCGGAAGAGTGAGAGGACCCATGCCAAACAATTCTGGACTGAGAACCACGAGCGGCCGCGGGCGGCTTTTCGACAGCGTGCTGGAGACGATCGGCGACACGCCGGCGATCCGCGTCAACAATCTCGGCGTCGGCAACGCGACCATCTATGTCAAGGCGGAGTTCTTCAATCCGGCTTCGTCGGTGAAGGACAGGCTGGCGATTGCGATCATCGAGGAGGCCGAGCGCACAGGCAAGCTGAAGCCCGGACAGACCGTAGTCGAGGCCACCAGCGGTAACACCGGCATCGGACTGGCGATGGTCTGTGCGCAAAAAGGCTATCCGCTGGTTGTCACCATGGCCGATAGTTTCTCCGTCGAGCGCCGCCGGCTGATGCGCATGCTGGGCGCCAAGGTCGTTTTGACGCCGCGCGCCGAGAAGGGCCTGGGCATGTACCGCAAGGCGATCGAACTCGCCGAGAAGAACGGATGGTTCCTCGCCCGACAGTTCGAGACCACAGCCAACGCCGCGATCCACGAGACGACGACCGGCCGAGAAATCGTCAACGACTTCGCCGGCTCCCGTCTTGATTACTTCGTTACAGGCTACGGCACCGGCGGCACGGTGGTTGGTGTATCCCGGGTTTTGCGGCGTGAACGTCCGGAGACGAAGATCGTGCTTGCCGAGCCCGCCAACGCACAGTTGCTCGGCAGCGGTCATGCGCAACAGCGTGGAGCGGGTGGTGCGCCGGCCGCCAGCCATCCCGCCTTCGAGCCGCATCCGATCCAGGGCTGGACACCGGACTTCATACCCGATGTCCTGCAGGAGGCGATCGACAACCGCTACTATGACGAACTCGTTCCCATTGCCGGTCCGAAGGCGATGGAATGGGCCAAGGCGCTCGCACAGAAAGAGGGCATCTTCACTGGCGTTTCGGGCGGCGCGACCTTCGGCGTTGCGCGCCAGATCGCGGAGCACGCGCCGGCCGGCTCGGTGATCCTGTGCATGCTGCCTGACACAGGGGAGCGCTATCTGTCGACGCCGCTGTTCGAAACGATCCCGGCGGACATGGATGACGAGGAGATGGAGCTGTCGCGATCCACGCCCGGCTTCCAGCTCGCAGCCGAATAGGGAGAGGAGCGATGGGAGCGCGATCACCGAAGCCAAGCGTGGGGGCCTTCACGCAACCGGAACTCCTGACCACTCTGGAAACCCTCGACCCTCCCGATTGGTCGTCCGTCTCGGCGCTCGCCCACCGGATCGTCGACGATGCCGTTGGCCATATCGGCCGCGTGCGCGAGCGTCCGGTCTGGCAACCGCTGCCGGACGAGATCGAAGCGCTGTACCAGGCGCCGGTCCCGGATCGGCCGACACCCCTCGAGGACGTGTACCGACAGGTCAAGGACACGGTGCTCGCCTATCCAATGGGCAACATCCATCCACGGTTCTGGTCCTGGTACATGGGCTCCGGCAACTTCACCGGGGCGCTCGGCGATTTTCTCGCAGCGATCCAGGGTTCCAATCTCGGGGGTGGACGCCACGCCGCTGCCCTTGTCGACCAGCAGGTCGTCGGATGGCTGCGAGATATGATCGGCTTTCCCAAGGCAGCGAGCGGCACGCTGGTCAGTGGCGGTTCGGTGGCCAACCTCGTCGGGCTGACGGTTGCCCGCAACGCCATGGCGGGCATCGATCTGCGCGAAGAGGGCGTTGCGGCCCTCACGAAACCCATGCGCTTCTACGCCTCAGATCAGGTTCATTCCTGCCATCGCAAGGCGGTCGAGACGCTCGGCCTCGGCAACAAGGCACTTAGACGGATCCCGAGCGATTCCCGGTACCGCATCGACCTTGAGGCGCTTCGCGCGGCAATCGCCGAGGATCGCGCGCGGGGCTTCCGGCCTGCCTGTGTCATTGGTAGTGCCGGTACGGTCAATTCCGGTGCAGTAGATGATCTCACCGCCTTGGCCGGGATCGCCGCGGAGGAGAACCTGTGGTTCCACGTGGACGGGTGTATCGGAGCGCTGCTTTCGATCGCGCCCGAGAACGCCTGGCGCGTCAAGGGCATCGAGCGGGCGGATTCCGTCGCACTCGACCCGCACAAATGGCTGCATGCCCCGTTCGAAGTCGGTTGCGCGCTTGTGCGGGATCGGACGAGGCACCGGGAAACCTTTGCGGTGTCGCCCGA
Source organism: Ensifer sp. YR511 (assembly GCF_900103045.1). NCBI lineage: Bacteria > Pseudomonadati > Pseudomonadota > Alphaproteobacteria > Hyphomicrobiales > Rhizobiaceae > Ensifer > Ensifer sp. YR511. The sequence continues at coordinate 6,485 of NZ_FNGR01000047.1, read as the reverse complement.
ATACCTCCAAGGCATGTCACGTGGCATCGCTTCCGGCCAATGGCTTCACGAATTCGGCTTTCAGACCAGTCGCGGCTTCGTGGCGCTGAAGGTCTGGATGGCGCTGATGGAGCACGGCATCGCCAAGTTCGGCCGGCTGATCGACCAGAACGTCGCGCAGGCCGCCTTCCTCGCCGATCTCGTCCGTTCGAATCCGCCTCTGGAACTCATCGTTGAACCGGAGATCAACATCGTCTGCTTCCGCTATGCGCCCGAAGGTCTAAATGAGGAGCGACTGAAGGAGACCAACCTCGAGATCATGCTGCGCCTGCAGGAAACCGGCGTGGCGGCGCTTTCCGACACGACGATCCGGGGCAAGCATTGCCTGCGCGCGGCGATCTGCAATCATCGCACCCGCCCGGACGACCTGAACCTTTTAATCTCGGAGGTCCTGCGGATTGGCAGGGAGATTGCGCAGTCGTGAGCCTGGTCGTTTTTGCGCATGAACACAGTCACTGACTGCGTAGGGTTTGCCTCGACCCTAAGGTTTCGTCGCGCGAATGGCGTAGCGATGCTGCGACTGTCGCGCCAAGCCCTTGAAAAGGTTCCAGTTCGCGGCCTGGGTGCGATGGATTTCGCGAAGGTCCCTGTCGATCGTAATCTCGGTAAAGCCGGCTTCGCGTAACAGCGCGACGACGGCCTCGGCGCGGGCGCCTTGTGCGAAATGCACGCGGGAGAGGATGCTGCGGTGCGTCGCCATCATCTGCGGGGAACCGGTTGGCGTCTCAGCCTTGAACAGGCCGAGGCGCTGTCCCCATGTGCTGAGCCTAGAGAACAGCCGCTCGAGCGCGGTTGTATTGACGAAGTCGCCATCGACGATCAGCAACATGCCGCCGGGCTTCAGGACCCGTAGCCATTCGGCAAAGGCTGCGGCCGGGTCCACGAGCGTCCAGACCAGATGCCGGTTGACGATTACATCGTAATGGTTGTCGGGCTCCATGGTATTTTCGGCGTCGCCGAGGGCGAAGCGGATCGCTCGCCCACGCTTGCGCGCCTTATCCCTGGCGCGTTCGAGCATCGGCTCGGCCCAGTCGAGGCCCTGCACCTTGAAGTCGAGTTCATCGAGAAGATGCGAGATGACGCCGGTGCCGCTCGCAAGATCGAGCGCGGCACGCCCGGCGCCCGGCCCAAGGTGACGGAGAAACAGTTGATGCCAGGCCGCGCGTTCTTCCTCCGAGAAGATCTCGTGGCCCGGGGACAGATCGAAGGTTGCTGCGCGGTCCGACCAATAGGCCTTGATTTCATCGCGCAGGTTGTAGTTCTGCCGCTCCGTCACATCGCTCATGTCGATACCGCTCGTTCCTGTTTGGAGGCGTTCTAAAAGATAAATGTTGACTAATAAAGTCATGAAACATTAGATCGCCTAAATTTTCCAGCGGAGCTAAAACAATGCGGTTTTTCAACAGGGTGGCTGCGGCCGCCGCAAGCCTTTGCGTGCTTTTTTCTACGGCAGCCTTCGCTGATGTCGTGACGTTGAAGGATGTCACGGGCCGCGATGTCGAGGTCAACGTACCCGTCGAGCACGTGATTCTCGGCGAAGGGCGGCAGATCTATTTCCTCGGCGCGCTCGACCGCGACGAGCCGTTCAAGCGCGTCGTCGGCTGGCGCGATGATCTGGCAAAGGCAGACCCTGAAAGCTATGCCGCCTATCTCGCAAAGTACCCTGACATTGCCAAGCTGCCGACCTTCGGCGGCATGAAGGATGGCACCTTCGACATCGAGCAGGCGGTTGCCTTGAAACCCGATGTCGTTCTGATGAACGTCGACGCCAAGACGGCGACGGAGGAGGCTGGCTACATCGAGAAGCTTGCCAAGGTCGGTATCCCGCTCGTCTACGTCGATTTCCGCGAAAAGCCGATGGAAAACACCGAGCCGAGCATGCGCGTGATGGGCAAGCTTTTGGGAAAGGAAGAGAAGGCCGAGGAGTTCATCAAGTTTCGCGCCGAGAGCATCGCCAAGGTGACAAACGTTTTGGCGAAGGCCAATCCGAAGAAGCCGCTCGTTTTTGTCGAACGCGCCGGTGGTTACTCCGACGATTGCTGCATGTCTTTCGGTAACGAGAACTTCGGCAAGATGGTCGAGTTCGCCGGCGGCGTAAACATGGCAAAGGACATCATTCCCGGCACCTTCGGCGTGGTCAATCCGGAGCAGATCATCGCTGCCAATCCCGATCAGATCATCATCACCGGCGGCAACTGGCAGGGTTATGTGCCGGGTGGTGCCTGGGTTGGCGTCGGCTATGGCGCCGATGAGAAGGAAGCGGCCCGCAAGCTCGAAAACCTGACCAAGCGCCCGGCTTTCACCGGCGTTGAAGCCGTGAAAGACGGCCAGGTTCACGCCATCTGGCACCAGTTCTACAACAATCCCTACCAGTTCGTGGCCATCCAGCAGATCGCCAAGTGGCTGCACCCGGATCTCTTCGCGGACCTCGACCCGGAGGCGACGTTCAAGGAGTTGCATGAGCGCTTCCTGCCGCTTCCCTACAAGAGCGGCTACTTCGTCTCGCTGACGTCAGCCAAGTAAGCGGTTCGACAGCTGGAGGAGGGGGAGGACTCCGGCGTCGCAACTAAAAGGGAATGAGAATGTCGATCTTCGGGAAAATCGCGTCGGCGATGGTCGCAGCCTTGGTATTGGCGGCTTTGCCCGCCAGTGCGGCTGAAATTGTCGACGTCACCGGCCGTCGGGTCGAAATTGCGCTTCCGGCCAAGCGCGTCCTGTTGGGCGAGGCACGGCAGATCCACGTGGCCGCAGCGCTGAAAGGCGAGCATGTCTTCGACACGATCGTCGGTTGGCGCGATGATCTTTTGAAGAAGGATCCGGACTCCTACGCTGCCTATGTGGAGCGCTTCCCCGAAATTGAGAAACTGCCGCGGTTCGGCTATATCCCTTCGGGCGATTTCAGCCTCGAGGCAGGGATTGCGCTCAAGCCTGATGTTCTGACGCTTAATCTCGAAGCGCAGCAGGCGGTCGAAGAATCGGGCTTCATCGAAAAGGCCGCTGCCGCCGGCATTGCCGTCGTCTATCTCGATTTCCGCGTGGATCCTGCCGCCAATAGCGAAAAATCGGTCGAAATCCTGGGCCAGCTCTTCGGTGCCGAAGCGAAGGCCCGCGAATTCATCGACTATCGCAATGCTCAAATCGCGCTGGTGACGGACCGCCTCAAGAAGGCGGGGGAAATTGCGCGGCCGAAAGTCTTCATCGAGCGCTCTCCCGGCATCACCGGCGACGTTGTCTGCTGCCGCACCTTCGGTCCGGCCAACTTCGGCAAAATGGTGGAAGAGGCCGGCGGCCACAATATCGGTTCTGACGTCATCAAGGGGACCTTCGGCGACCTCAATCCTGAGCAGCTGATCGTCAGCGATCCGGATCATGTCATTATCACCGGCAGTAACTGGTCGGCGGAATCCGATCTCAACCAGTTCGTTAGCGTCGGACGCGGCGCCGATGCGGCGGCGGCAGAAGATCGCCTGCGCGGCCTTATGCAGCGCCCGGGCTTTCCCGGCCTGAAGGCGGTGAAGGAGGGCAATGTGCATGCCGTCTGGCACCAGTTCTACGGCGCCCCTTACGAGTTCATTCCGATCCAGCAGTTTGCCAAGTGGTTCCATCCGGAGCTCTTTGCCGACATAGACCCGGACCGGACTTTCCGCGAGTTCCATGAGAAGTTTCTGCCGGTGACCTACCGCGCGGGTTACTTCGCCTCGCTTCCAAAGAGTGGTGAATGATGGTTGCCATGACCGAACAAGTATCCAGCGTTGAAGGGCGAGGGCGCTACCGCTCTCTCGTTTTGCGCCGCTTGGTGTTGATCTTCTGCCTCATCGTCGCGCTCTTTGCGTCGGTTGCAGTCGACATGGCTCTCGGGCCTGCAAACTATCCGCTCGCGGATGTGCTGACCGCGCTCTTTCGACCGGAAACTGTAAGCGACCAGCTCCGGGTGGTGATCTGGGACATTCGCATGCCGATCGCCCTGATGGCCGTGACGGTGGGTGCCTCATTGTCGGTCGCAGGCGCGCAGATGCAGACGATCCTTGCCAATCCACTGGCAAGTCCATTCACGCTCGGCATCTCCGCCGCTGCCGGCTTCGGTGCGGCCCTCGGTCTCGTTGCCGGCGTGGCGGTTTTTCCCGTCGCCGTCCAATACATGGTGCCAATCAACGCCTTCCTGATGGCGATGTTGGCGGCGCTCTTCATCCATTTCGCCTCCACCATGCGCGGCGTTACGGTCGAAACAATCGTTCTGCTCGGCATTGCGCTCGTCTTCACCTTCAATGCCGCGCTGTCTTTGCTCGAATATCTCGCCTCCGAACAGGCGCTGGCCGCCGTCGTCTTCTGGACGATGGGCAGTCTCACCAAGGCAACCTGGCCAAAGGTCTGGATCACCGGCGCCGTGCTGCTGTTCGCCTTGCCGCTGTTTGCACGGCACGCCTGGGCGCTGACCGCGCTTCGGCTGGGGGACGACAAGGCCGCGAGCTTCGGTATCAATGTTCGAAGGCTCCGGCTCGAAGCAATGATGACGGTCAGCCTGCTTGCGGCGATCCCGGTTTCTTTCGTTGGCACGATCGGCTTTGTTGGTCTCGTCGCTCCGCACATCGCGCGCATGCTGGTCGGCGAGGATCAGCGCTTCTTCCTGCCAGCTTCTGTGCTGTGCGGCGCGCTCCTTCTTTCGGTCACTTCGGTCGTCAGCAAGATGATCATTCCGGGCGCCGTCCTGCCGATTGGAGTCATCACCGCGCTCGTTGGCGTGCCCTTCTTCTTCGTGCTGATTTTCACCAACAGGAGGCGCGCATGGTAAGCCTGTCGCTGGAAAAGGTCGGCGCGAATTATGGCCGGCGCACGGTGCTCTTAGATGTCAACACCGGTGTCTTGCGCGGCGGTGGCCTGACGGCGGTGATTGGTCCTAATGCGGCCGGCAAGTCGACGCTGTTCAAGCGCATAGCAAACCTGACCTCCGGTCCCGGCACTGTCCACCTGTCCGATACGGCCAAGGGGTCCGAAGGCATCTGCTACATGCCGCAGGATACCGGCGCCAATGCCGTGCTGACCGTCTACGAGTCGGTGCTGTTGTCGGCCAAGCAAGGCTCAGGCTGGAAGGTGAAGGACGCCGAACTCGCCGAGATCGACCGAGTGCTGGGCGAACTCCGGATCGCCGATCTCGCCTTTCGTGGCCTTGGTGAGCTCTCAGGCGGCCAGCGCCAGCTCGTCTCCATCGCGCAAGCTCTCGTGCGTAAGCCCGAAGTGCTGTTGATGGACGAACCGACCTCGGCGCTCGATCTCTTTCGCCAGATCGAGGTCCTTGGCTTCATGAAGCGTTTGTCGGCGCAGTCGGGTATGGCGGTGTTGATCGCGCTGCACGACCTGAACCATGCGCTGCGCTATTGCAACGACACGATCGTCATCAGTGGCGGGTCGGTGCTGGCGAGCGGCCCCACCCACGACGTCATCACCGCGGATATGCTGCGCTCGGTTTATCGCGTCGAGGCGCGGGTGGAGGCCTGCTCCCTGGGGCGACCGGTTGTCATTGTCGACGAATCCCTTTGAGGACGTGGACGCGCGGGTCGTTCACGTTCGAGCTCGTCACCCCTGCAAATCTGAGCAGCTACGAAAGCCGCAACTAGAACATCCTCCCAAGGGGCCGCACGGCGCGGCACGCGGCCAGACCGCGTCGCCGTGCCGCGCCGAGGGCATTGAAATAAAAACTTCCGAAGGAGGGCTTGCAGCAGCGGCCCCGTAGCGTGTCGACGCCAGGCGCCGGATTGTCAGTCGCGGCTCGGCATGATCGTTTCATGAAACGCGCGCAGGTTCGGGACCCCTCTCTGGTGAAGCGTCGCTTCACATACGCAATCGGCGGCCCCCTGGAGCCGATGCAGCACCCTCTTCATGGGGGCGTCGCCGTCCCCTTTTTGTTGGCCATTGTTGGCCGAGCGGCCCGTCGGCTGGAGTGCTTGGCCGATAAAAACGATTAGTGAAAACTAAAAAGCGACAAGAATGGACGGATTCGCGGCAAAGCGTACTGGACAGTACTCTCAAGGTTTGCTTGTTCTGCTGTCGCATTGTTGAGGGACAAGGCATTGCCTAGTCGGCAGGAGAGGACAGACAAGCATGGCGATTAAAATTGGCGCGCCGCGGGAGGTAACCGCAAGCGAGGCGCGCGTGGCGCTGACACCTGACAGCGCGGTGCAACTTGCGAAACTTGGCTATAGCAGCATCATCGAAACGGGCGCGGGCGTTGCGGCCGGTTTCTCCGATGATGCCTATCGGGCCGTGGGCGTCGAGGTGGCCCCGTCGGCAGAGGCGCTGTGGGCTTCGGCAAATGTGGTCGCCAAGGTACGGCCGCCCGAGCCGAGCGAGGTCGCTTATCTGTCTGCGGACAAGACGCTGATCTCGTTCTTCTATCCGGGCCAGAATGCCGAACTTCTGGAGCTCGCCAGGGAAAAGGGCGCCAACGTCAT
>NZ_FNGR01000062.1:0-19187 GCF_900103045.1 Ensifer sp. YR511 | reverse complement strand
CGTAAACTCATAAAATTGCTTGGTGTTTTTCGCGTGTCGTGATTCAAGGCTTCCGGATAAGGGAGGCTGTATGACGCGTCGCCGCTACGAACTTACCGATCACGAATGGTCGATCCTGTCACCACTGTTGCCCAACAAACCCCGCGGCGTTCCTCGGGTCGATGACCGGCGGGTGCTGAATGGCATCCTTTGGCGGTTCCGGACTGGTTCGCCTTGGGCGGAAATCCCGGAGCGCTACGGTCCGCCGACCACCTGCTACAACCGCTTCGTCCGTTGGCGGAAGGCCGGTGTCTGGGACAAGCTTCTTGAGGCGGTTTCCGAGGCTTACGATGGCGATATCGTCATGATCGACTCGACCTGTGTCCGCGTTCACCAGCATGCGGCCACGGGAAAAAAGGGGATGGAGACGATGGAGGCATGGGACGTTCCCGCGGCGGGCTTACAAGCAAAATCCACGCGCTCGTCGACGCGGAAGGGCGTCCCGTTACCCTCCGTCTGACCGGCGGCCAAGTCGCCGACTGCACCGAGGCTGACGCGCTGATGGACGAGCTCGACGAGGGAAATATCCTGTTGGCCGACAAGGGCTATGATACCAACGCCATTCGGGCCAAGGCTGCCGAACGAAAGGCTTGGGCCAACATCCCGCCGAAGACAAACCGCTAGGGCACCTTCGTCTTCTCGCAGTGGGTTTACCGGCAGCGCAAACTCGTAGAGCGTTTCTTCAATAGGATCAAACAGTTCCGTGGCATCGCAACTCGATACGACAAGCGCCCCGAAAACTACCTCGCCGCTGTAAAACTCGTCGCCACGAGAATTTGGTGTCAAAGTTTATGAGTCGACGGCCTAGAGCTCCAACCGCAATAGCCCCCCAGATCAGGCCAAGGAGGAGAAAGCGCATGACGAGTATAGGGTTTAGAGTACTTCGCCGGAAACGTAAGATTTCAGATCAGTTGGTTGAGCGATTCAGACATATGCCCGTCGCCAACATCAGCGACTGCATGAACCGTATGACTGCGGGCGGAAGCAGACTCATGCCTCTTCATCAAGGTGGGCTTGTCGCAGGGGCAGCCATCACTGTCAAAACACGCCCAGGCGACAATCTGATGGTTCACAAAGCGCTCGACATTGCGGAGCCTGGAGATGTTGTCGTTGTAGATGCCGGAGGTGACCTTACGAACTCCATCATCGGCGAAATCATGGCGCGATATGCGGCCATGAAGGGACTAGGCGGGATCATCATCGATGGTGCCGTCCGCGACGTCGGGCAAATCCGTCGATTGAATTTTCCAGTCTTCGCAGCCGGCGCGACACATCGCGGCCCTTATAAAACAGGCCCGGGAGAAATTAACGTGCCGATCGCAATCGAGGGCATGGTCATCGAGCCTGGCGACCTCATTGTTGGTGATGAGGACGGTTTTGTGTGTGTGCCGATCGACGAAGCCGAGCGCGTTCTTGCGTTTGTCGAGGCCAAACAGGCGGCGGAAGCAAAGTCGCTCGAAGATATAGCGGCGGGCAGGGGGTTGCCGCGCGCATGGATCGACGAGGCGTTGTCGAACCTGAAATGCCCTATCGAGAGCTAGTGGAGGCTTATCACGCGATAGCCAACGATCGCTGGGGATGAGCGTTGCCCGCGTCCTGGCGGGCAAGCAAGGTCACCTTGTGTCGCAAGAAGTGGCAAGCCGTTTGGGAGGTACAAATGGGCAAATTAAGTGATCAGCGCAGTCTGGGAGCATCGCTGCTCCTAATTTGCTTCAGTTACGTGGTCCTGTCGCAAACGGCGGACCTGCCGGCAGGTACGCTAACCGCGATGGGTCCCGCCTTCTTGCCCAGGGTGTTGGCGGTCTTCATCGCTATCGCGGGATCGATCCTGTTCGTGCAGGCCTTTCTCAATCCACGGGAAGTCATCGGCTAGCTACCATGGTGGGCGCTCATGCTGATCGCGGCTTCAATCGTTGCATTCATCATCTTGCTGGATGTTCTCGGTGCGCTGCTGACTGCGCCTTTAATGCTGATGGTCGCGGGTGCAGCGAGCAAATCAAAAAGTCGCTGGCGTAACCTCGCGATCCATTCGATGTGCGGATTGCTCGTCGTCCTCCTTGTTACGTTCTCGCTAGGCAAGTGACTTATTGGCAGAGGCAATGATTGCGGTGCGATTGCCCGGGGTGATGGCCCATTATGAACTCGCCATGGAAATTCCTGGTTCAACTGGCGTCAGGGGGCGGGCGCGCGAAGGGCAGAAGAACGCGCGTGAAACCGAAGCGCGCGGGGTGTCATTGGCACCGCCTGTTCCGGATGCCGATGATGTCAACTCGCCTCTTAATGCTGCAGAAGTCACTTCGACCGAGCCGGAGAAGAACGATCTCAACGCCTCGACAGGGGACTCCCCTGTCGTAGAGGATGATGGGAGCAGAGAGGCGTCTTCCACTGCGGTCAAACCGGGAAAGTCCCAACGATCCTGAGGTAGCAATTCAGGGCGAACGTCCATTAGAACCGGCAAGACAACAAACCAAGACCAGGAAAACGCGTGCCAGGCGCGTTGAGGTCGCCTCCTCCGACGATAGCCGTGGAGACGAAGGCTCAGATGCGCGGCTGCCCGTGATCACCTTCCTCGATGATGTTGCCGCGCTCGACGGCGACATCAAACAACTGAGGCGCCAGTTAGCAGAGAAGCTGCTTTTGCAGAATGCGCAGCTGAGAAGGTTGCTTGAGCGGTTTGAAACTTCGTAGGCACGGCCGCGTACATTTGAAGACTTGAACAAAATAGGATCGCGAACGCTGCTCCTCGAAGTCAAGTTGGGGCCGAAGGCGTTCTGAAATCCGAATCTGGTGCACTACGTTCAAGGAAGCTGAGCGAACCCACTCCACACGATCGATGTGGTGGCACCAGCGCTTAGAAGCAGGATTGTGGGTATCCGCGGGAGCAGTTGCATCGTGGCGAGGCTAATAAGGATAATGAGTGCGCCCAAAAATCCTCCATCGGCCATCCGGAAGAGAATGACGCAAGAGGCTATCATCAGACCAACACTCACTGTCGCCAGACCCTGTCGCATGACCCTATACCAGCGCCGGCTGCGATAGGCGTTGGTAACTTTCAGTGCGGTGTAAAACACCAGTGATGAGGGTACGAAGAGCGCCAGCGTTGCAACCATCGCCCCAATCCAACCCGACAGTTTCCAACCAAGCAGCGTCGAGAGCATCAGCCCTGGACCGGGTGCCGCGCGTGATATCGCGAACAGGTTGACAAATTCCGCCTCGGACAGCCATCCGCGCACGGTCACCGCCTCAGTGTGGATCCCTGAAAGAATTGCCGGACCCCCTCCGAACGATAGAAGTGACAACGGCGTAAGGACCATAACAAGGTCAAGCAGCACCCCACTCTTCACTTCGTAGTCCGCCAAGCTAGGGCGATGCTGACCGGCGCCGCGCACAAGACGGTCCACACCAAGGGGAATTCGAGAAGCCCAACCAGAATGCCGATCACTACCGCTATCAAAAGATTGGCGGGCGTGTGACGAATTCGCACTACACTGGACAGGCACACTGCGGCGATTAGGGCGATGGCGGCGAAAGTAACGCCGATTAGCGCGGTATCGAGCAGCGGTCCCGCGAAGCGGGACAACAGGCTCATCATCGCCAGCACCCCGAAAAATGGTCCAAGCAGAAATCCTGTGAAACAGGCAAGGGCACCCAAAGGGCCACGCAGATTATCGCCTAATGTAATCACCAGGTTGACCACATTTGCTCCCGGCAATACCTGTGCAAATGCAAGACTACTTGTGAATTCCTCGTCGCTGATCCATCCGGTTAGCTCGACGAACTCTCGGCGCAGCCAGCCCGACAAACCGCCACCGAAAGATAAGATTCCGATCTTGAAGCAGACCGTGAAAAGCCGGGAAAGGCTGGGCTCAGATGCCCTTGTCATGCGCGCACCTATGCCTTTGAATGGGCCGAAATCACGGCATCCTGCGCCTCACCACCTGCAAGCACTTGAGCTATATTGTCCAGTGCCCGGAAGCCCATCGCATCTCGGGTTTCTTGCGTTGCGCTCGCCATATGTGGCGTCAGGAAAACATTTGGGAGGTCTCGCAGGCGAAGATTGTAGTCGGGTTCGGACCTGAATACATCAAGTCCTGCTGACTGCAATTGCCCCGAGACGAGAGCTTCAATCAACGCTTCCTCATCGACGAGCTCTCCCCGCGCGACGTTCACGAGGATCGAGCCTTGTGGCAGCAGCGCTAGCTCGCGGGCACCGATCAGTGGCCCACCACCACCACCCGGAGCATGGAGCGTCAACACATGACACTCTGGCAACATTTCATGAAGCTCCGCGTAGAAGCGTGCCTCGTAACGATCGTCAGGGGCGGACCTTGCGAGATCGTGGTAGGCGACGCGCATCCCAAAGGCCGAGGCGCGCAGCGCCACCGCGCGACCGATCCGTCCCATGCCGACGATGCCAAGTGTTTTGTCCGCCAGATCGGTTCCCAACATTTCGTTGAGGCCTAGTCGGCAGCGCCAGCCCTGATCCATCGTCGTTGCGTATTCCCGAGCCCGCCGTGCTGCTGCGAGAATATGCAACATCGTCATGTCCGCCGTGGCACCTGTCAAAACCTCGGGTGTATTGGTGACGACGATCCCTCGTTCGCTTGCGGCCGCAACATCAACATGGTCATAGCCGACACTGCAGGTTGCGATAATGCGTACGCTGCCCGGCAGTCGATCGATCTGGTCACGACGCATCGACACCCGTGCTGTGAGCAGGATTGCGGCGATTTCCTGGGCGCAGCAGTGGGAAACGACCTCCTCTGGCGTCATGTTGCGGCCGGGTGCGAGGCTTGCGTCAAAGACCTCGGCGGCGTGCAGCTCGACGGCGGCAGTCAGGGGAGAAACCACGAGCAGGCGAGATTTTGAATAATTCATACTGCGGTATTCCTTTCGATGGGCATCAGGCCATGAGCGGCTAACAATGGCCGTGTGTCGGCATGCAGCAAGCGGGCAAGCAGCGCGTCAGTTGTGGGAGAATTGGCATGTAGGGCTGCGGAGAAGATCTCCGTGCGCTGTGTCTCTTCCGGCAGAGGAGAAGCGGCAGAAAGGCCCTGGATCTGTGCCAGCTCGCTGATCTGCTGGATGGCGCAAGCCGCCTTACCTTCAGCCACCATGCGTCCGGTTAGCCCCTGTGGTATCACGACTGCTTTAGCATCGATTTCCGCTGCGATGCCCAAGCGCTCCAAGACGGCAGAAAAATGGATGCCACTCGCTCCACTCTTTGAATAGCAGAGCGATGGAACCTCGCGCAGATAGCGAACCAGATCGTCAGTGGTGGCAAAAGCCGGTGGCGGATTGTCCTGCGTGGCGGCGATACCGATCCGGGATAGCACGAGCGGATGCCTCGAAAGGATCTTGCCGTCCAGTTCCAGGCCCTGCGCCGCCTCATCTGTTAGTAGGGCCAAAGTCGGAAGATCACCTGCGGCGATACGCTGTAGAAGCAAGACGGTGGGCTCGAAGATGATTTCGCCTGGTCCGCTTGCGTCGTCCCAAATCTCCTCCACGACACCGCGCAGCGCGAGCGTACAAAATAGTCGGTGTCTGGCGCGGAAAACGACACCCGAAAGGCCTTCAAAGGGCAATATCATCGACCCCTTATCCAGATCGCCATGTCCTTGCGCCAGTGCGGTCTGATAGGTGGCAGTGGCAGCAGCCAGAACAGGCATCGGAAGGGCCAGATCTGCAGAAAGCGCCGCGCCAGCCTTGAGATCCTTGTAGGCTTTGGCAAGGGGGTAGCCGTTTGAGAACTGGCCCTGCAGGATACGCGGTAGGAAGAACTCAGACGCGTAGCTGCGGCCAGTGCCGCCGTTGACCACCTCCGCAACCAGGACGGGATCTAGGCCGAGACGGACGGCGGCGGGCAAAAGTTCGGCCAAAGCTGCCATGTTCACATCGAACAGCAGTTGGTTTATCAATTTTGCCGTCTGCCCTGAGCCGACGTCCCCCATCCACAATACGGATGTGGCAAAACAATCAAATAGTGGTTTGACCTGCCTGAACTTGTCTGGCCCGCCGCCACACATCACGGTCAGTGTGCCTTGCTGTGCACGCTGTTGCATACCGGAGATCGGCGCATCGATAAAGTCGACCGACGACTCCGCCAAGCGTTCCGCAATGCGCTTTGCGCTCGCCCTGTCATGAGTGGTCAGGTCGATGACAACCGCACCGGCAGCAAGTTGAACGGCATGGGGTCCGAAAAGTACCTGTTCTACCGTTTCTGCGTTCGGCAGGCAGAGAAAGAGGAAGACCGGCCGGTCGAGATCGGACGGGGATGTGAAGACCCGACCACCGGCCGCAACAACATCGGCGCCGTCGTCATTGCGTATGATGACGTCGACAGAATAGCCCGCCCGAAGCAGATGAAGGGCGATGGGCATACCCATCGTCCCGGCACCTATAAAACCTATCGTCATGTAGGCTATTCCTTTTGCGGTTCGGGTAACAGGAAGTCGAAATCGCAACCTTGATCCGCCTGCAAAACTTCTCGGCGGTAAAGCCGCTGGTATCCTCTTTTGGGTGTTGAAGAGGGTGGGCTCCATTTCTTACGGCGCAGTTCGAGTTCCTCGTCCGAGACAAGAAGTTCGATGCTTTTACTTGCGACCGAGAGACGGATCGTGTCGCCATTGCGCACAAGGGCAAGTGGTCCGCCAGAGGCGGCATCAGGGGTCACGTGAAGAATGATCGTGCCGAAGGCAGTACCGCTCATGCGCGCATCCGAGATACGAACCATATCCTTGACGCCGGCGCGAGCCAGTTTCGTTGGGATGGGTAGATAGCCGGCCTCTGGCATTCCCGATGAGCTTAGAGGGCCCGCGTTTTGCAAGACAAGAATATCGTCTGCCTCTACATCCAGATCGGGGTCGTCGATCCGCTGTGCCAGGTCTTCGAGGGATGAAAATACGACCGCGCGTGCGGTCTTTTCGAACAGAGACGAATCGGCGGCTGCCCGCTTGAGGATCGCTCCACGCGGAGCGAGATTGCCAAACAGGGCAACCAGCCCGCCCTCAGGTTGAAGTGGCGAGGTGCGGCTTTTCACGACCTGACGATCGACCCACGTTCCATCCGAGCGTTCCAGCCGCTGTCCCAACGTCTCACCCGTCACCGTCAGGCAGTCCAAATGCAGTTGGTCGCGCAATTCACGCATGACGGCGCCCAGGCCGCCTGCGGCAAACAAATCCTGCATGTAATGCGGTCCGGTCGGTTTTAGATCGACTAACACCGGAGTTGTGTCCGACAATTCGTTCATCCGCTTCAGGTCCAATTGGATGCCCGCCCTGCCGACGATCGCAGCAAGATGAATGATCGCGTTGGTCGAACCACCGATTGCCAACAACACTCGCAGGGCGTTTTCAGCCGACTTTTCGGTGATGATCTGGTTTGGGGTGAGCCGCGAAGACACCAACTCCATGGCAGCACGTCCAGTCGCCTCGGCGGCGCGAAGCCGGTCGGCATGAACGGCCGGGATCGCAGCGGTGCCGGGCAGCATCATCCCCAACGCTTCGGCCAAAGAGGCCATGGTGCTGGCCGTGCCCATGACCGCGCAGGTTCCGGCGGTGACTGCCAGATTACGCTCGACCTCCTGGATTTCATCGCGCGATATCTCACCCGCGCGATGACGACCCCAAAAGCGCCTACAATCGGTGCATGCGCCTAGCCGTTCACCTCGCCATTGACCGGTCATCATAGGACCGGTCACCAATTGGATTGCGGGGATACCCGCTGAGACTGCGCCCATCAGTTGCGCTGGAACTGTCTTGTCGCAGCCCCCGACCAGTACCACAGCATCCATTGGCTGGGCCTTCAGCATTTCCTCGACATCCATCGACATCAGGTTTCGGAAGACGAGGCTGGTGGGGTTCAGGAAGACTTCGCCCAGAGAAATGGTTGGGAACTCCATGGGTAGACCGCCAGCGGCCAGCACCCCTCGTTTAACCGCGGTGACCAACTCGGGAACCAGGCGATGACAGTTGTTGAAATCGCTGAATGTCGAGGCAATGCCGACCACCGGTTTTTGAAGCAGGTCTTGTGACAATCCCTGCGAATTGGCGAAGGAACGTCGCAGATACACTGCGAAATCCGCATCACCATACTGAGTTAGTCCTCGCGAAAGGCCAACCGGCTGATCATCCATCATTTTTATCCTGTTGAGTTGTGTGGGTCGATTCTGCCGCGGTCGCATTGGCCGACGCGAGGCGTTTAGCTGTATTGTCCACGTGACGTTGGGCGGCGGCGCGGGCGGATCGCGGGTTTCCGTTTCGGATGGCCTCCAGAATTTGTTCGTGTTCCCGCTGAGCCTGCCAACGTTGCGCGCTGCGCCCTGCGGAATATTCGCGTGCAGCGCGTATGGTTTCGAACAGCGGTTGGGTGACGATCTGGGCGTATCGGCGGAAGTACTCGTTACCGGTCGCGGCCAAAATCGCGCTATGGAAATCGAAATCCGCCGCGACTCCAAGCTCGATCTGCCCATCCTCTATGGCTGCACGCATCCGCTCCACTGCCGACTCCATGCGGGCAATGTCGTCCTGGCTGCGCCGCCGTGCGGCCAGTGCGGCAGCTTGTGATTCCAGAGCAGCACGGAGCTCAACGATCTGGAGAAGTGATCTGAGGTCGGACGGGGGATCGGCAAATACCTGTATTGGTTCGGGCGGGGGTACATCGGCGACAAAATGGCCGCGCCCCGGCTCCGTGCGCACCAGCCCAGTGGCGCGCAACCGCGTGAAGGTTTCGCGGACCACGACGCGGCTAACCTGAAAACGAAGCGCCAATGCCTGTTCAGACGGCAAGGGCGTGCCGGCCTCAAGCCCGTTAATCTCCGTGGCCAATTGCTGGGCCAGCACTTCCGGCTTGCCGCGCCTTTCCATTTTCTCACTCACGCCTGGTCGCCTCCACTCAATGGTTGGGTTGGACGGTACTTTGTTGCAACCTGTCCTACAAGTACATCCTCAAATACCCTGTTGACTCTGGCTACTACGGTATGCAAGTAAGAATGTAAAGGCTTACATTTTAGGGAGGAGGCCCATTATGAAGTTCAAGGAAATGTTTCTTGCGGTCGCGCTACTGGCAGGATTCGTGGGTGGAGCGAGTGCCGATACGCTAAAGGTCAATCTGGCGGCGCCAGTCAGTTCAATGGACCCGCACTATCAAAGTGCGTCGCCTAATGCGGCGATGGCGCGCAACATCTTCGATACGCTCGTCATCCAGGATGGCGAGCAACAGCTTAATCCAGGTCTAGCCACATCGTGGCGCACCATCGACGAACGTACGTGGGAGTTTAAGCTGCGCGAGGGAGTAAAATTCCACGACGGCACGCCGTTCACAGCGGAGGACGTTGCCTACACGATCCGACGCATCCCGACGCTCGACAGCCCAGGCTCTCTTGAACGTTACATCCGACCAATTGTCGATATCGAGATTATGGACCCGCTGACCATCCGGCTGAAGACGGCCCAGCCGTTTCCACTGATACCCGTCTATATGTCGGGTTTTGTCATCGTTTCGAAGCAAGCTGTCGATGGTAAGCCGCTCAGCGATTTCAATTCTGGTGCAGCCACGATTGGGACCGGGCCGTACAAGTTTAAGAGCTGGGTGCCGGGCGACAATGTCCTGCTTGAGCGCAATGAGGATTATTGGGGCGAGAAGCCGGATTTCGAGGCGGTCAGCATCAAATTCGTGCCGGAGGATGCGGCCAGAGTGACGCAACTCTTGACCGGAGAGGCGGATTTTATCGATCAGGTGCCGCCGCAACTCGTGGAGCGGGTATCAAGCGCGGCAGGGGTCAAGCTGAGCAAGGCGCCGTCCTATCGATTCATCTATATGGGTGTCAGCTTTCGCCCGGAGGCGACGACATATGTGGCCGGACCCAAGGGTGAGCGCTTAGAGAAGAGCCCGCTTCTTGACCAGCGCGTGCGTCTGGCATTGTCGAAAGCGATTGACCGGGACGCAATCACCGCTCGCATCATGGGGGGGCTCGCACAGCCGGCCAACCAGATCAACCTGGCTTCTGCGGGCGCCAGCCCAAATCGCCCCCAACGCCTCTATGATCCAGAGGGGGCAAAGGCTTTGCTCAAAGAAGCCGGCTTTCCCGACGGCTTGTCTTTGACCTTCATCGCTCCCAACGACCAGTATATCAACGATGCGCAGATCGCGCAGGCGATCAGCCAGATGATGGCACGCATTGGAGTACGCGTGAAACTTGAGACGCTGCCGGCGTCGGTGATGTATGACCGCATGAATAAAGGTGAGTTCGGCCTGTTCATGTTTGGGCATGGGGCCACAACTGGTGAGCCAATGGGCTCTCTTAGCAATCTCGTCGGAACGTTTAACCGCGAATTGGGGCAGGGGTCCAGCAACAGGGGTCGCTATTCCAACCCGGACCTGGATGCCATGCTTGCTGAAGCCGCTGTGACCATGGACGATGCCAAGCGTTCAGAACTCCTCGTCAAAGCTATCGATACGGTAATGGATGACGCAGGCATAATTCCACTGCAGCACCAGTTTTATGTGACCGCATTGCGTGACACGCTGGATTTCAGTTCGCGGGTGGACGAGCGTTTCCTTGCCGCCAATGTACACAAATCCAAGAAGTAACCGTCACGAAGAACCGAGAGGCTCGGGGTGCCGAGCTCTCGCCAACCGCTTTTTTAGGAGACCTATCGCCATGAAAGCCCTCGCCCCGGTTCGTCGCAACCGCGTCAAGGACGCCATCCGTCAGGGCAGCAAAGCCCGCGGAATTCACATGACTTTCGCAAGCCCCAGTGTCATCGAGCTACTGGGCATGCTGGATTTTGATTTCGTCTATCTAGACGCAGAGCATGGAAGATTTGATCTCTCGGAAATTGAAGAGGCTTGCCGTGCGGCGGAAATCAGCGATCTGACCGTCATCGCCCGGGTCCCTCCTGGGATGCTCGCCTTGATCGGCACTTACCTTGACCGGGGAGTGCAAGGCATCATTGTGCCGCATGTTAGTTCCGCGGAAGAGGCAGCAGCAGCAGTGGAGGCAACGTTCTTCCGGCCCCGCGGGTTTCGTTCAAATGGTGGCGCCCGGGCGGACCGGTACTGGTTGGGAGGCGGTGATTTCCAGGAATATTTTGCGGAGGTGAACGAGAACACCACACTCTCTATTCAAATCGAGGACCGCAAAGCCGTTGAAAACTTGGATGAGATCCTGCAGGTCCCAGGGATCGACTACTACACCATCGGGAAGAACGATCTCAGTGCCAGCTATGACCAACCCCGGCTTGTGAAAGGCTTTTCAGCGCCGATGGGCGAACTTGTAGCCTCGTTAGAACAGCGCATCCGGGCTGCAGGTTTTCCGATGAAGGACGATGTGATGACTCTGGGCCGCGTCAAGGACTTTATCGTCGAAGGCGGTCACCGCTTTTTGAACACAGCGGCTTAACCAACTGGCCATCAAATGAACGAGGAAAAAATGGACACCAACGATATCGCTCGGACTGAAGCCCCCGTCGCTGAATTATTTGACGGGCTAATCAGCGGCAACGTCAGCGACGCGATGGAGCATTTGGGAATGCGACGAACGGTGATCGTGGGCAACCAGATGATTGCGCCTGCGGGCACACGTATCGTCGGTCCGGCCTTCACTGTCCGCCAACATTGGAAACACGCCACCACCCCGCGCGAAGAGGGTTTCGTTCGGCATGGCGAGGTATCACGCCAACTCGCCCGGCCGGGCGATGTCGTTGTCATTGACACTGGCGGGATTACTCGCGTCGGTAGTTGGGGCGAAAACCACGCTATGCGTTGTTTGTCGCGCGGTATCGTTGGTATGGTGACCAACGGCGCTACACGCGATGCCGATCTGATCCGACAAGTAGGTTTTCCTGTTTTTTGCAAGGGCGTGTCGCCGGTAAAAAGCCTTTGGGATCTGGAGACAGTGAGCCTCAACGAGCCCGTAAACCTCGACGAGGTGCATATTCGCGGCGGTGACATCGTTTTTGCAGATGAAAGCGGCATCGTTGTGGTGCCGGCGGAGCGTGCGCGGGAGGTAGCTGAACTGGCACAGAAAATCAGGCGTGCCGAAGAGGAATACCAGACAGATAGCGGCTTTTGGGAGCAGTTCGGGTTGGGTAAATGATGGACACAACTGACACAGGGCTGCTGCGCAAAGCAACTTTGCAGGAAGTCAGCCTCGCAGCGGGCGTTTCAACCGCTACGGTCTCGCGCTATCTAAACGACCGTTCCAGTGTTAGCGAAAAGACACAGGTCCGGGTTCAGGCGGCAATCGACCGGCTTGGTTATGTCTCGAATGCCCTGGCCCGGGCCCTGGCCTCCCGGCGGTCGATGACAATGGGAGTCATGGTCCCGAGCCTGACCAGTACCGTTGCCGCGCGAACACTGGATGCATTCCGAAGCCGGCTCTATTCCTCGAGCTACGGCGTGTTGCTGTCAAGTTATGCAGCCGACCGTGACGGTGCAGTCGAAGCGACCCGCAGATTGTTGGAGCGCGAAGTTGATGGCCTGTTGCTAATCGGTGGCGAGACGCATCCAGAAATGGTGGAACTCGTCAAACGCCAGGCCAAACCCTTTGTCGTAACCTGGATGCCAAGCGGCGGTGAAGGCCCACCTTTTATCTCTTACGATCATTGCGCGGCAATGGAACTGGTCGCCGACCATCTCCTATCGCTGGGACACCGGCGGTTCGGATTTGTCGTTGGGAACACCGTGCGAAACCCTCGCTTTGCTGAGCGTCTTCTTGCCGTACGGGCTCGGATAGAGGCGAGCGGGGGTATCCTTGACCAGGAGCATGTGGCCGAAACACCCACCAACTGGATCGAGGGGCGACGCGCCGTACGCACTCTGCTCGGCGCACCCGGTCCGCGTCCTACTGCAATTATAGCAGTAAACGACATCCTTGCCGCGGCAACCGTGTTGGAATGCCAATCGCAAGGCATCTCGGTGCCGGGGGAAATTTCTGTGACAGGTAGCGGCAATTCAGATCTGGCGGAAAGCCTCATCCCCAGCCTGACAACCCTTACAACCCCCAAGACGGAAATTGGCCGGACCGCGGCCGATTACCTGCTCGCGCGCGTCGACGGCAAACCGGCCGAAGCCAATATCACCATTGCAGTGGGACTTGAGGTCCGTGGCTCAAGTGGTCCACCGCCGGCCGGTTCGTAACCGCAGCGAAGAGGGAGGAGAAAAATATGACTTCTTGGTTGATCAGGCGACTGATCCAGGCGGTTTTCGTTGTCTTGGCGATGACGATTATCGTTTTCATCGGCATCTATGCCATCGGCGATCCGCTAGACATTCTGGTCCCACCGGACGCGGATCAATTATCGCGAGAAAGGGCGGCACAGGCGTTCGGGTTGGATCAACCGCTATGGCTGCAATATATCCGGTTTCTAGGCGGGATCTTGCAAGGCGATTTCGGCACCAGCTTTGTGTTCAACACGTCATCGCTGGAATTGATTCTTGAGCGACTTCCCGCGACGCTGGAGCTTGCGGTTGCAGCGGTTCTTCTTTCCATCGTGATCGGCATACCCTTGGGGCTTTACGCCGGGCTCCGTCCGCGCTCCATCCTTTCGCGCGTTCTCATGACAGGTAGTATCCTGGGCTTTAGCCTGCCTAGCTTCTGGGTCGGCTTGATGTTGATTACCATTTTTTCGATGGAACTTGGCTGGCTGCCCAGCTCTGGTCGTGGCGATACTCGCGAAGTCCTCGGCGTCAACTGGTCATTCCTGACGCTTGATGGGCTCAGTCACATGTTTCTGCCGGCTCTGAACCTCTCACTCGTCAATATTGCGCTGGTGATGCGCCTCACCCGGGCCGGTGTCTCCGAAGTGTTGCAGGCCGACTACATCCGCTTTGCCCGAGCCAAGGGGCTAAGCGAAAGACGAATTGTGACCGTACACGTGATGAAGAACATCATGATCCCCATCGTCACGGTGATCGGAATCGATTTTGGCAGCACCATCGCTTTTGCCGTGGTGACGGAAAACATCTTCTCATGGCCAGGCATGGGCAAGCTTATCATCGACTCAATCAATGTCTTGGATCGGCCCGTTATCGTTGCCTACATGATGGTAACGGTCGTGCTCTTTGTGACCGTGAACCTGATCGTCGACTTTCTTTATACGCTTCTTGATCCTCGCATCAGGCTGGGAGAGCAAAAATGACTGAAGTGACCGCTACAACTGTTCCGGGACCCTCGTCGCGGACGCCGCTGCGTCAGTCGATAGAGCTGTATTTGTCCTCGCCGCTTGCCGTGGGTGCGTTGCTCCTGTTTCTGGTGATTGTCCTGCTGGCAGCTTTCGGACCTTGGATTGTTCCGCAGAATCCCTACGATTTGATGCAGATCGATATTATGGACGGCATGTTGCCGCCTGGCACCGAATCTCCGACCTACGGGTTGCGCTATTGGCTCGGCACCGACGATCAAGGCCGTGACATGTTATCAGCCATTGTCTACGGCCTGCGGATCAGCTTGGCGGTTGGCGTAGGATCGGCCTTGCTAGCCTGCACCATCGGCACCTTGATTGGCATCATTGCCGCATTCATTGGCGGGCGGACCGAGGCGTTCATCATGCGGTTGGTCGATCTTCAGCTTTCCTTTCCGGCCATTTTGATCGCACTGATGATACTTTCGGTTCTTGGCTCTGGGGTGGGCAACGTAGTCCTAGCCATCGTCATAGTTGAATGGGCGACATATGCCCGGACTGTTCGTGGGGCCGCTATGGTCGAGCGCAACCGCGAATACATCGAAGCGGCACGCGGGTTGGCGCTACCGGCATGGCGAATAGCGCTCCATCACCTTCTGCCTAACTGTCTTCCGCCGGTCGTGGTGATTGTCACCATGCAGATTGCGCGGGCGATTGCGCTCGAGGCGACCTTGAGCTTTCTCGGCCTTGGTGTGCCGGTGACGGAACCCTCGTTGGGACTTTTGATCGCCAACGGACACTCCCACATCCTTGCCGGAAACTATTGGGTCAGCCTTTACCCCGGTCTAGCGCTTCTAGTGACTATGGCGGCAATCAACATCGTCGGCGACCGCGTGCGCGAAATCCTTAACCCGAGGAACCAGTCGTGACCGAGACCCTTCTCAAAATATGCAACTTGAGCACGCATTTCGTAACCAAAGCCGGCATTGCGCGCGCTGTTAATGATGTTTCTTTCGAGCTTGCATCGCGCGAAATCCTCGGTCTGGTCGGTGAATCTGGTTCTGGAAAGTCCATTACTGCCTTCTCGATCCTGCGCCTTGTTACGCATCCAGGTCGCATAGCTGGCGGCCGCGTTCTGTTCCGCGGACAAGACTTGGTCACCGCCAGCGAAGAAGAATTGCGCCGTATTCGGGGCAATCGGATCGCGATGATCTTTCAGGATCCCATGATGACTCTAAATCCGGTTCTTCGGATTGAGACGCAGATGGTCGAAACTGTGTTGGCGCATGCCGATGTGTCTCGAGCCGAGGCTCGTATACGCTCTGTCGAGGCGCTTGGGATGGTCGGCATACCCAGCCCCGACGAACGGCTTGCGGCCTATCCTCATCAGTTTTCCGGCGGGATGCGGCAGCGTGTGGCTATCGCTATCGCTCTGCTTCACCGGCCGGATATCATCATTGCCGACGAGCCGACAACAGCTTTGGACGTCACGATTCAAGCACAGATATTGGCGCAAATTCAGGGGCTCGCCAACCGGCACGGCACGTCCCTGATTTGGATTACACATGACCTGTCGGTTGTCTCAGGCCTCGCGGATCGACTGGCAGTTATGTATGCCGGTCGTATCGTTGAAATGGGAGATGTTGGCCTCGTACTGACCCGCCCCAAGCACCAATATACCAATGGTTTGATACGTAGCGCCCCCGGTGTCATTCCGCGTGGCCAGCCGTTGCATCAGATTAAGGGTGCAACGCCCAGCCTGTTCAATCTGCCCAAGGGCTGTGCCTTCCGCATGCGTTGTACTGCAGTAGATGCTGCGTGCCAGGAAGACCCCGATCTCATCCAACAAGACGAGCGGCTGGTGCGCTGCTTCCATACCGTTCCCACGGCGGGACGCGCCAACGGGCTTGCCCTTGCGGAGAAGGAAACATGAATATGCAGACAACGACCCAGCCTATCTCGGCGGCGGACGAAAGTCCGCCTGCGCTTCTCGAGCTCAAGAACGTTGGCCGCATCTTCACACGCCACGAAGACGGAATCGATCGCCTGCTTAGGAAGGTTGCACGCTGGGCACCGCCTCATCGGGTTCGTGCTGTCGATGACGTCTCGCTGAGATTGCGCAAGGGTGAGGTTGTCGGATTGGTAGGCGAATCCGGCTGCGGAAAATCAACCCTGGGCCGGATTGCCGGACAGATCAGCAAACCAACTTCCGGTCACGTTCTGATCGACGGCAAGGACATAACCAAGCTGAGCAAAGCCGAGCGCATCAAAACGCGCCTGCGTGTTCAGATGATCTTTCAGGACCCGTTCAGCAGCCTGAATCCGCGCATGCGCATTGGGGACGTTCTTGCCGAAGCAGCGGTCGCCCATGGGATTGTTTCGCGTGGAGATAGCGCGGCGTTTGTGCGTCAGAATCTTGAACAAGTCGAACTGGATGGTGGCTATAGTGACCGTTTCCCGCACCAGTTCTCCGGCGGCCAACGGCAGAGGATCGGCATTGCGCGTGCACTTTCGGTCTCGCCTGAGTTGTTGATCTGCGACGAGTCAGTTGCAGCTCTCGACGTGTCGATTCAGGCGCAGATCATTAACCTGTTCATGGATCTGCGAAGCCGATTGGGTCTGACATATCTGTTCATTAGTCATGACCTTGGGGTGATTGAACATATCTCGGATCGCGTGGTCATCATGTATCTTGGCCGGGTGATAGAGGAGGCTCCAACCGAGGAACTTTTCCGGGCACCCAATCATCCTTATACGCAGGCACTGTTGCGGCAAAAGCCGCGTATCCAGCTGGGGAAACGCACGTTTGAAACGATCAACGGCGAGATTCCCAGTCCGCTCAGGCCCCCACAGGGTTGCCACTTCCACCCGCGGTGCCCGCATGTGATGCCGGTCTGCCGCCAGCAAGCGCCGGTTTTGCGTGAGATCGCACCGGGGCGGCGCAGCGCTTGCCATCTTAATACCGATAGTTAAGGAGACCGCAATGTACGGATTTTCAGTTTATCCTCGGCGCCACGTAACTGAACCGGAGATTGTTGAGGCCTATCGAGGAATTCCGGTGGCCAACATCAGCGATGTCATGGCGCGGACGAACGGCGGCGGTGCTTTGCTTCGGCCGATGCATGATGGAACTCCCATGGCGGGACCGGCACTGACAGTCAAGACCCGCCCAGGCGACAATCTGATGTTGCACAAGGCTTTGCAGATTGCCGAGCCTGGCGATGTCATCGTGGTCGAAGCAGGCGGCGATCTAACCAATTCCCTTTTCGGGGGGAATATGCTGGCGTATGCCGCCTATCGCCGGCTGGGCGGAATTGTCATAAGTGGGGCAATTCGCGATCTAGCCGAGATCCGTGAACAATCTCTGCCGGTGTTCGCGATGGGCGTAACCCACCGAGGGCCTTACAAGGACGGGCCGGGCGAAGTGAACTGCCCAATCGCCCTTAACGGCATGGCGGTTGAACCAGGCGATTTGATTGTCGGCGATCTGGATGGGGTGCTTGCCATTCCGAGGGAACAAGCGGGTCTGCTTTTAGCGGCGGCACGCGCAAAGAGAGATTGGGAAATCCAAACAGGCGAGGCTGGTCGGGCTGGCCATTTTGAGAAGGCGTGGATCGATAAAGAGCTTGCCGCCAAGGGTTGTCTCGGTCTGCGCTAAGCCCGTACCACTTAAAATCGATAAATGAGAGACGCTGGCCAAGAATAAAAGACCTCACCAAACGGCGAGGCAAGCATCAGCGCGTTCGTAGCAGGGGGCAATCCATGAAAATCGGTTCACCGAGAGAAGTGGAGAAAAATGAAGCACGCGTGGCGCTCACGCCCGAAAGTGCTTTGCAGTTAAACAAACTCGGCCATACCTGCCTGGTGGAGGCAGGGGCCGGAATGCAGGCGGGTTTTTCGGACGAGGCCTATGGGGCTTTGGGCGTTACGGTCGTCGACAGCGCATCTGTATGAAGCGGCAGATGTCATTGTAAAAGTGCGGCCGCCCGAGCCGAGCGAGGTCGCGTATC
This sequence comes from Ensifer sp. YR511, assembly GCF_900103045.1. Lineage (NCBI taxonomy): Bacteria > Pseudomonadati > Pseudomonadota > Alphaproteobacteria > Hyphomicrobiales > Rhizobiaceae > Ensifer > Ensifer sp. YR511. Next base: position 1,015 of record NZ_FNGR01000062.1, on the reverse strand, counting down.
TGTCTGCGGACAAGACGCTGATCTCGTTCTTCTATCCGGGCCAGAATGCCGAACTTCTGGAGCTCGCCAGGGAAAAGGGCGCCAACGTCATCGCCATGGACATGGTCCCGCGCATTTCGCGCGCCCAGAAGATGGATGCGCTGTCGTCGATGGCCAATATCGCCGGCTATCGCGCGGTGATCGAGGCGGGCAACAATTTCGGTCGCTTCTTCACCGGCCAGGTGACGGCCGCCGGCAAGGTGCCGCCGGCCAAGGTCCTGGTGATCGGTGCGGGCGTCGCCGGTCTTGCGGCGATCGGTGTCGCCACTTCGCTCGGTGCTCAGACCTACGCCTTTGACGTGCGTCCCGAGGTCGCCGAACAGATCGAGAGCATGGGAGCCGAGTTCGTCTATCTCGATTTCGCCGGTGGTGATGGGGGAGGTCAGCAGGATGGCGCTGCCACCGGCGGTTATGCGGCTCCCTCTTCGCCGGAGTTCCGCGAGAAGCAGCTTGCCAAGTTCCGCGAGCTTGCGCCCCAGATCGATATCGTCATCACCACGGCGCTGATCCCGGGCCGTGATGCACCGAAACTCTGGCTTGCCGACATGGTGGCGGCGATGAAGCCGGGATCGGTGGTGGTCGATCTTGCGGCCGAGCGTGGCGGCAACTGCGACCTGACCGTTGCCGATCAGCGGATCGTCTCCGACAACGGCGTCGTCATCATCGGCTATACCGATTTCCCGAGCCGCATGGCCGCGCAGGCGTCCACGCTCTATGCCACCAATATCCGCCATATGCTGACCGACCTGACGCCGGGCAAGGATGGCAAGCTCGTCCACAACATGGAGGACGACGTCATCCGTGGCGCGACCGTCACCTTCCAGGGTGCGATCACCTATCCGCCGCCACCGCCGAAGATCGCCGCGATCGCGGCGCAGAAACCAAAGGAGAAGGTGAAGGAGCCGACGCCGGAGGAAAAGCGTGCGACCGAGGCGGCAGCCTTCAAGGCCCAGACGAAGAGCCAGCTGACGCTTCT
>NZ_FNGR01000073.1:0-5741 GCF_900103045.1 Ensifer sp. YR511 | reverse complement strand
CAGGAAACTCTAGAGCGAAGGTCGTCGTCGCCAGCAGCGCCGCCGCCCTCGTCAGTGATCGGGCTTATAGACCCCCATCCTCACAGACGTCAACAGGGATTTTCATGGGCCCGACATAAATCTAACAACTTATTGAAATTAAACGGTATTTCTATCCACAGACAGCAGCAGCCAATTTCCGCCCGGTTAAACGGGCGGAAATCGATCGGCACGGGATGAATTAACCGGCCTTGGCCTCGTCGTTCCCGCGCAACAGACGGATCAGCGCCGAAAAATCCTCGCCGCCGTGGCCGAGTTTCTCGAACATCGAATAGAGCTGCGCGGCCTGCGCACCCATCGGCGTCGTCGCACCGGCTGCGGAAGCGGCCTGCTGCGACAGCTTCAGGTCCTTCAGCATCAGACTTGCGGCAAAGCCCGGCTTATACTCGTTGTTGGCGGGCGAGGTCGGAACCGGCCCCGGCACCGGGCAATAGGTCGTCAGCGACCAGCACTGGCCGGACGACGTAGAAGCCACGTCAAACAGTGCCTGGTGCGACAGGCCGAGACGCTCGGCCAGCACGAAAGCTTCGCAGACACCGGCCATGGAAATGCCGAGGATCATGTTGTTGCAGATCTTCGCCGCCTGACCGGCGCCCCCACCTCCGCAATGGACGATTTTCTTGCCCATGGCGTCGAGCAGCGGCTTGCCGCGCGAAAAAGCCTCGTCGCTGCCGCCGACCATGAAGGTCAAGGTGCCAGCCGCAGCACCACCGGTGCCACCGGAAACCGGTGCGTCGAGCGAGGGGCAGCCGATCTTTTCGGCGAGCATATGAGCTTTCCGGGCGCTATCGACGTCTATCGTCGAACTGTCGATCAGGAGCGTGCCCGGATCGACGAAGCCGAGAAGTTCATCCCAGACGTAGAGGACATGGGCGCCGGCCGGCAGCATGGTGATGACGCATTCAGCACCGCGCACCGCATGTGCTATCGAGCCGGCGACGGAAACGCCGGTCTTGGCCGCGGCGTTGCGCGAAGCCTCAGACAGGTCGAAGCCTGTGACCGCGTGTCCCGCCTTCACCAGATTGGCGGCCATCGGACCGCCCATATTGCCGAGCCCGATAAAGGCGATCTTCGTCATGTCATTCCTCCTCGCATTGAAACTCGGCCAAAACCGAACTGCGCCCCATCCTCAGGCGCTAGAACAGTGGCGGGTGATCTTTGCGCGCAAATCGCGCGAGCCTATCGGGCGTCACGTCGGCAAGTCCAACCGACCATTTCGGATTGCGGTCCTTGTCGATCACAGCGGCACGCACGCCCTCGTAGAAATCGGGATTGGCGAGCATGCCGAGCGTCGCGGAGTATTCGCGCTCAAGGCATTCGTTCAGCGAAGCACTGCGGCGGCCGGCGCGCAGGAGATCGAGCGTCAGCTTCATGCTGAGCGCGGAACGGGAGTTCAAGAGCGCGAGCGTCTCCCTGGCAAAATCGGAACCATCGGCTTCGAGCGCCGCTAGGATCTCTTCGATCGTATCGAAGGCAAAGCAACGGTCAATCAGGGCAAGATGGCCTTGAAGCGGCGTTGCCGGAGCTTCCGAGGCATGCTTGGCAATCACGCCGTCGACATCCGCGCTGCCCGCGCTCGGCGCAAGTGCGGCGAGATCAGCGATCAAGGCTTCCAGCTTGTCCGCAGCGACAAAACTGTCCGCGAGCCGCGCAAGGATCGCGTCGGCAGCAACGATGTCCCGGCCGGTGAGACCGAGATAGGTGCCGAATTCACCGGGCGCCTTCGGCAAAAGCCAGGTGGCCCCGACATCCGGGAAGTAACCGATGCCGGTTTCGGGCATTGCAAGCCTGGTGCGCTCGGTAACGATCCTATGGCTGCCGTGGGCGGAGATTCCGACGCCACCGCCCATGACGATGCCGTCCATGATGGCGATATAGGGCTTGCGGTAGCCGGAGATGCGGCTGTTGACGACGAACTCCTCGCGCCAGAACTGGGCGCCCTCCTCCGGCCGCTCGCGGCCGCTTTCATAGATCATGCGGATATCGCCGCCGGCGCAAAGCCCGCGCTCGCCCTCGCCGGTGACAAGCACGGCAGCGACCGCCGGATCGTTCTCGAATTCGGTCAGGGCCGCCGCGATCAACCGGATCATCGGCACGTTGAGGCTGTTCAGCGCGCGCGTGCGGTTCAACCGGATCCGGCCGACCGCGCCCTGGCGCTCGACGATCACTTCCGGTGCTGGCGTCTGCATTTCCATGAGCGGTCTTTCCCGTTTCTGGCCTATTTCCGGCCGATAAGCGAACGCGCCACGATGAGGCGCATGATCTCGTTGGTGCCTTCCAGGATCTGGTGCACCCGAAGGTCCCTGACAATCTTCTCGACGCCATAATCGGCGAGATAGCCATAGCCGCCATGAAGCTGCAGCGCGTCGTTGGCGACGGCGAAGCAGCGGTCGGTGACGAAGCGCTTGGCCATGGCGCAGAGCTTCGTCGCTTCCGGGTCGCCCGCATCGAGCGCCGAAGCGGCACGCCAAAGGAAAGTGCGGGCGATTTCGAGATCGGTCGCCATGTCGGCGAGACGGAACTGTAGCGCCTGGAATTCGCCGATCGCCTTGCCAAAGGCGCGCCGCTCCTGAACGTAGGCCAGCGCCCTTTCGAAGGCCGATTGAGCACCGCCGAGCGACGCGGCGGCGATGTTCAAGCGACCGCCATCGAGCCCGCCCATGGCGATCTTGAAGCCGTCGCCTTCGCCGCCGAGGCGATTTTCAGCGGGTACGCGCACGCCGTCGAGCATGACGGCGCGGGTCGGCTGCACGTGCCAGCCCATCTTCTTCTCGTTGGCGCCGAAGGTCAGGCCCGGCGCATCCTTCTCGACGATGAAGGTCGAGATCCCCTTGGGGCCGTCTTCGCCGGTGCGCGCCATGATCACATAGAGGCCGGATTCACCGGCGCCGGAGATGAACTGTTTCTGGCCGGTCAGCACATAGCTGTCGCCTTCCTTGACCGCCTTTGTCTTCAGCGCCGCCGCATCCGAACCGGAACCGGGCTCGGTCAGGCAGTAGCTCGCGAGCACGTCCATAGTCAAAAGCTTGGGCAGCAGCCGCTGGCGCTGCTCGTCGGTGCCATAACGGTCGATCATGCCGGCGCACATATTGTGGATCGACATGAAGGAGGCGACGGCGGGGCAGCCGGTCGCCAACGCCTCGATGATGATCGCAGCGTCTAGCCGGGTCAGGCCCGTGCCGCCGACATCGTCACGGACGTAGATGCCGGCCATGCCGAGTGCGGCGGCGCCGCGCAAAGTGTCGACCGGAAAATGCTTCTGCTGATCCCAGTCGATCGCGTGAGGGGCAATCTCGTCGCGGGCGAAATCGAGCGCCATCTGACGAATGGCCTCCTGTTCCTCCGACAGGCGAAAATCCATATGCATGTCCTCCCTGACCGCATAGTCGAGCAATTAGGGCCTAGTTACACCAAACCTCCGGCAGGCCCATATGCAACTTCTCACAGGGTCTGTTCAAAAATGAACAGACAAGCCCAATCAGTTCTCACTTAGACGATACGGCAGAGCGCCGCGTAAGTCATGATCCACAATCAGGCGACGCTTCAATGGCGGTACGGCGCGGCTGGCGCATTTCGTGCGCTCGCAGATGCGACAGGAAATGCCGATCGGATCGAAGGCGGCGCGGTTGCCGAGATCCATGTCGTCGGCATAGACGAAAGCATCGGCGTAGGAGATCTCGCAGCCGAGTGCCAGCGCATAACGCGGCTGCGCGGCGCGAAAACCGCCGCCACCCTTGGTGATCTGGGTGGCGAGACAGAGGTAGCGCACGCCGTCAGGCGTTTCGGCGAGTTGCCGGATGATTCTGCCCGGAGTCTCGAAGGCCTGGTGCACGTTCCAAAGCGGACAGGCGGCACCGAAGCGGGCGAATTGCAGCTTCGCGGCGCTATGGCGCTTGGTGATGTTGCCGGCGCGATCGATGCGGGCAAAGAAGATCGGAATGCCCTTCTGCCCCGGCCGTTGCAAGGTCGAAAGGCGGTGACAGATCTGCTCCAATGACGCGCCGAAACGGGCGGCGAGCAGCTCGATATCGTGCCGCAAGTCGCGGGCGGCCTTTGAGAACGCCTGATAGGGCAAGATGAGCGCACCGGCGAAATAGTTCTGCAGGCCGATGCGACAGATCTCATAGGCCTCTTCCGTGCGGAAACCGGCGCTGCCGGCCACCCGGTCGATCTCCTCGCGGGCATGAAGCTGGGCGATCTGCAGGGCGATCTGAAAGTCGCGCGTCGCTGGCGGCGCGTAAGGATTGAGCGTCAGGATACGGGCACGCGGATCGAAGCGACGGATCGCCTCGTCGCCGGCAGCACCGCGCACAACACGGACGCCATGGCGCTGCTCCAGATAGCTTGCAAGCGCTGCATGATTGTCGCCTTCGCCGAGCCCGAGTTCGCTCGCCAGGCGCTCCGCGAGTATATCAATCTCGTGGATGTAGTTGTCGACGAAATGGAAGAAGTCGCGCACTTCCTCATAGGGCGTCGTTTCGACGAAGGGGCCGCCGCGGCCGATGGTGTCGTCGATGCTCGCAAGCTGTTCGCTGTTGCGGCGGTAGGCCTGGTGGCAGGTGATCAGTGCATGCGCCAGGCCTGGCGCGTTCTGGGCAACGAGCTTCAGCTCCTGCAGGCTCGCCGAATAGGTCTCGAACAGGGGGTCGCTGAGCGCTTCGGAGAGCGCCGAAAGCAGGCGATCGCCCTCCCCGGTCGAAAGCTCGGAGATGTCGATCTGGAATTTTTCGGCGAGCGCCAAAAGCACCGCCGCCGAAACCGGCCGCTGGTTGTTTTCGATCTGGTTGAGATAGCTGGTGGAAATACCGATGCGTTCAGCGAACTGACCTTGCGTCGCCTTGTTCGCTTCCCGCAGTTCCCTGACCTTGCGGCCGATGTAGAGCTTGCCGATCGCCATGTTTGCAACTTTGCAATTTACGTTTCACAAAATACTCTATTTCACATTTGCACATGAAGAGACGTTTTTCCATGCCGTCTTCGACGCTATTGCGAAGCTCGAAGCGCCTCTGCACAATCGTTGAAAAAGCCGGGCATCAAAAAATCGGGAGGGCACCATGCGCGCCATATTAGAACAGGTCGAAGCCCGCAGGGCGGAAGCAAGAGCCGGCGGCGGCCAGCGGCGGATCGACGCCCAGCACGGCAAAGGCAAGCTGACGGCGCGCGAACGCATCGAGGTGCTGCTCGATGAAGGCTCCTTCGAAGAATACGACATGTACGTCACGCACCGCTGCGTCGACTTCGGCATGGAAGGCCAGAAGGTCGCGGGCGACGGCGTCGTCACCGGCTGGGGCACAATCAATGGCCGCCAGGTCTATGTCTTCTCCCAGGACTTTACGGTGCTCGGCGGTTCGCTGTCGGAAACGCATGCGCAGAAGATCTGCAAGATCATGGATATGGCTGTACGCAACGGCGCGCCGGTCATCGGCCTCAACGACTCGGGCGGCGCCCGCATCCAGGAAGGCGTGGCTTCCCTTGCCGGCTATGCCGAGGTCTTCCGCCGCAATGCCGAAGCCTCGGGCGTCATCCCGCAGATTTCGGTCATCATGGGGCCCTGCGCCGGCGGCGCCGTCTATTCGCCGGCCATGACCGACTTCATCTTCATGGTGCGTGACTCGTCCTACATGTTCGTGACCGGGCCCGACGTCGTAAAGACCGTGACCAACGAGATCGTCACGGCCGAAGAACTCGGCGGTGCGGGCACG